>NZ_JANDMF010000056.1:0-33214 GCF_031626875.1 Clostridium sp. SHJSY1 | reverse complement strand
AGCTCAGCTGGGAGAGCACCTGCCTTACAAGCAGGGGGTCACAGGTTCGAGCCCTGTTGTGCCCACCAAAGTATACCTTATGGCTCAGTAGCTCAGTTGGTTAGAGTGCCAGCCTGTCACGCTGGAAGTCGAGGGTTCGAGCCCCTTCTGAGTCGCCAAAAAAGTATCATTTATTTGATGCTTTTTTTTTATAAATAAAGAAATAATTAATCATACCTAAAATTTTTAGGTATGATTAAATTAATGTCTGTTTTTATTTAGATTTAATGTAATTCTTATATCCTCAGAGTAAAACTTATATAATTTAAATTCGCCAATAAGTCTAGAAGAAATACGTTCACTATACAGCTTAGTGATATCAGGAAGAGAAAGATTAGTTGAAATTAGCATTTTTTTATTCTTTAATAATTTTTTATTAAGTAAATTGAATAACTCAGTAGTAGAAAAATCATTTCTTTGTTCAGCTCCAAGGTCATCAATTATTAATAAATCACAATCTAACAAAAATTCTTCCAACTTCTTATCATTATTGAATCTGATAGATCTTAAATCACTTATCAATTCATCAGAAGTTTTATAAACAACCAAATAGCCTGAATCTAAAAGTTCCTTAGCTATACAGTAAGATAAATAGCTTTTGCCACTACCTGGAGTACCAAAAAGTAGGAGATTAGTATTGGTTTCTCCAAAATTAGGTATGTAATCATGTAATATATATTCTAAAATATTTTCCATATTTCTTCTAGGAGAATATTTTTCATCACCAGTTCTATGAGAAGAGAATAATGAAATATCGAACTTATCAAAGTTTTTATTTTTAACAGTATCTTGAAGTAATGAGTTTTCATAATATAAAGATACTAATTTTGGCTTATAACAAGAACATTTATTTGTTCCTATAAACCCTGTATCTTTACACTTAGCACATCTATAATGTAAAGATAGGTATTCTGGATCATAACCTTTTGATACAAGCATTTCATATTTTTGTGCTCTTAAATCAGTTATTTTTTCCCTATAAGTTTTAAGTGTTTCATCACTATCTTTAGATTTTAAGATAGCAAGAGAAAGTTGCAAAGATAATTTTTTTATATCTGTATTAACTTCAATAATTTCAGGATATAGGTTTTCAATTTCCTTTTTTCTATTTTGTAGGTTTTTAGATTCTTCTTCCCTTATTTTTTCATAAATGTCTAATAGTTTTGATTGATATCCGTTAATCATCGTTATCCCATCCTAATAATTTCTTTTCTAAAGAATCATAATCATAAGATCTAGGTTCAAAATTATTGAATCCTACACCTGTATTTGAATTAGTATTCCTTGAATATTTTGATTTATTATAATTTGATTTAAATTGCTTATCTTTTATAGCTACATCTTCAATTGTTTTTATATTATCATTAAACCATTTTGACAATATTCCATCTATATATTTAAAGTCGGCTCTGTTAAGACGTTGAAAGCATATATCACAAGCTTTTTGAATAACTGCCAAATCAAATTTATAAATAGAAATCCATTTATCAAGAAGCTCTTCTTGAGGTTTCATAACTTCAGTATTTCTTAGTCCTAAGTAAGTTAATATTTTTTTTATTTTAATCCATTTATCTTCAGCTTGCTTAATATAAGATTGAGCTTCTTCTACAGACTTTATACCCAAATCATGCCATGCTAAAGCTACTTTTTCAATATATCTGTAGTCACTCTTACCTTTAGATGCACAATATTCAATAAGAATTAAAATAAGTTCTGAAGTAAATGAAAAATCATTTTGCCAGCCAAGGTATATTTCCATTTCTTTTGTTGAAAGTGTTCTGCATAAGATTTTTTCTATATCTCTGAGCATATCTGTAGTTCCTGTATTATTTAGAGCATCAAGAAGGTTTACATCTGTATTAGGGACATCCTCTTCTAGTGGCAAAAATTCTATAGTAAAATTATTCATCCTATCTATAGGAATTAATTTTATTACACCTTGATCACTCCAATAATTTAGTGCGTTCATAACATCAGATTCAAGTAAATTTAATGAAGAAGCAAGTATAGCACCATTAACGCCAGGTTCATTAGAAATATTGTATTTAAGCATTAATAGATAAACTTTGACAAATTCACCTCTTGCTTTTGGCATGTATTTTTCAATAAATACATTACTTATAGGAGTAAACTTTAAATTTGTATTCTTAAGCATAAAAGTACTCATAATTTTACGCGCTCCTTCTCATTTATCATATGGGTTTAAACATTACTTTTAGTGTATAGATTCAATTATAACAAAGGTTGAATTTTAGAACAACTTTAGATTGGATGTATAAAATCTAAGAAAGTGGGAAAAGTACAATATGTGTCTCCAAAAGAAGGGAAAATGTATGAGTAAAAAAATTAAAAAAGTAATAAAGGTAACGCTTATAAGCATAAGTATTACTTTAGTATGTATGAGTTGTTTTATAAATAATGATAAGGGTATAAGAGCAAGCAATTACATATATATAAGCAATAATGTAGATTCAGGTTTAGATAAAAACGAAGTTGCATCTATAGGAAATCAGCATTATTTAATAAATATGATAATTAGAAACAATAATTATGGAGTAATAACAAGTGAAGAAGATGGGAAAAAGATTCTTGAAAAAGTAGGAGAAGTTTATATAGATAATAGTAATATTGATAAGAAAAATATATTAAATGTAGATGTTAAAACTAATGTGAAATATGAAAAATGCTTAAGTAAAGTTACATATGTTGATTCAATAGATGATATAGCTAAGAAGATAGTGGATGATAATAAAAATAATAATATTTTACAAGTTGATATGAAATGTAAAGAGAGTAGGAAAGAAGAAATAAAACCAAATGTAAAAACCATTAAAAGTGATGATATGTATTTAGGCCAGATTAAACAAGAGAATGGATCTGTTGGATATAAGGAAGTTGTATCCAAAGTTAGCTACAAAAATGGAGTAAAAGTTAGAGAAGAAGTTTTGGAAGAGAAAATGTTGCTTGATAGTAAAGATACTATTATATATAAAGGAATGAAAAGTCCAATTAATGATAAAGTTGCATTTTTAGAACATCCTACAAAAGGAGGAACAATAACTTCAGGGTTTGGATATAGGTGGGGAAAAAGTCATAATGGGATAGATATTGCACATAAAACAGGGGATCCTGTATACTGCTCTTTTGATGGAACAGTAAAAGAATGTGGATATGTTAATGGGTATGGAAACAAGATATTGATTGAGCATGAAGGTAATATACAAACTGTGTATGCTCATTTAAGTGCTATTCAAACTAAAATTGGAACACAAGTAAAAAAAGGAGAGCTAATAGGCAGTGTTGGAAGTACGGGAAATAGCACAGGACCCCACCTACATTTTGAAGTAAGAGTAAATGGGGTTCCAATAAATCCTCAAGGATATATTAAGGTTTAAATTAATAATTTAGATATATTAACTACTCCTTCACCCTGACTACAACTAGAAAAATCTTGTTTTTCACATGATAACTTTAATATAGAACAAAAATCTTTAAAAGACAGAGATGGATTATTTTCATATAATAATGCTCCAAGCCCACAGATAAATGCAACTGATAAAGAAGTACCTTTAAAAGTTTTATAAGAAGCTTCAAGTTTTGGAGGATATAATTTAAAGCCATCTTTCTCAGAAATATAAGATGTATTAGCGTTTAAAGAAGATATATTTACAGCAGCTGCACATAAATCAGGTTTTGATATTTTTCCATAATGGCCTGAGGAAGAATAGATATATGGCTTAATAGATTTAGTTGTATCTATTCCTCCAACGGTAATACAAGAAGATAAAGTAGCGATTCCCATTATGCTGTTAGAAGAATTTAAAGTACTACCACTTGGTACTATAGGAGTGATCCCTTTATTAATTGCTTGTAAAAATGTAGCATTAAAAGCTTGTATAATGAAGGTGTTATGGTTTAGCATTTCAAATGGCAAACAAAGTATTCGAATGTTAGATTCACTACTATTTTTTATTAAAGCTTCTATAGCAAATAATATATCTGAAGTATATCCTTTTCCAAGAGCATCAAAAGCTTTATAACAGTATAAACTTGAATGTGGGGCAATTCCTTTGTATAAATTATTTGAAGAAATTCCACTACTTGAAATTAAACCACAGATACAGGTTCCATGACCATTATCATCATAAGGGTAAGATAAATTATTTATTAAATCCTTAAACAAGTTAATTCTATTTGTAGGGGTTAGTAAATCAGGATGAGGATAAACTCCACTATCAACAATACCAATACCAACACCTTTACCAGATAAACTATATTTTTCAGATATATGAATACTATTAGCTGTGGAAACACTCATACCACATAAAAATAGATAATCGTCAAAGCCTATATATTCAACTTCAGGATATTCTAAAAGAGAATCTATTAATTTAGCATCAATTTCAGCACATATAAGACAAGAAAACTCTAATATATAAAATAATTTTCCACGAGATGATGATATTTTTTTTACAATACTATCTTTTATATGTTTATATTTAATTAAAACCCTATAATATTTATAGCAATTATTAGATATTAGATATTTTAAATCTTTATCTAATTTATTTTTATGAAAAAACATAGTATACTCCTAATCATTAATCCTTTATATATTATATGTATCAGTTAAAGAATGTTAATATAAAAGTATGTATGTTGTTATAGATAATATAAAATTAGAATTTCTTAAAAGCAGTTTTTAAAAATATATAACTTAAATCCAATTAAAGTAAAAAACTATAGATGAAAAATCTACAGTTTATAAGTCTGACCAATATTAAGTAATTTTAATGAAATATCATTAAAATCATTTAATGTATTATATGTATCATTGAAATTTTCTAATGATATTTTGAATGTTTTATAGTGTATTGGAATCATTACCTTACAGTTCATCATTTTAAACATTCTATAGCTTTCTTCAGGGGTACAATGCATATATGCAAATCGATCAGGTTTATAACAACCTACAGGCATAAGCGCTACATCACATTGAAGATTTTTAAAATTTTCTGTGTATGCAGTATCTCCAGCAAAAAAAACTTTTTTTTGATTTTTTTCAATGATGTATGAATTACTTTCATCATCTATTCCTATGTAATATCTTCGTCCATCATGTTCAGCTTTCAAAGAGGTTATCTTTATTTTATCATCTTCATAAACTTCATTATGTCTAAGAACTACAATATTCTTAAATCCTAAAAGTTTCATTATTCTTTTATATCCTTTAGGAACAATAATAGTTGCACTTTTATTTAGTTTTCTTAAGGATGGTAAATCAGTATGATCCATATGTCCATGAGAAAGTAAGATGTAATCAAATTTCATATCTTCTAACTTAAAAGGTTTTTCAACGACTCTTTTAAAAAATCCTAATTTATTAGATAAAACTGGGTCAGTTAGAATAAGTGTATCAGATAAATTAATTATTGTAGTAGCATGACCATACCAGTTTATAGAGTCTGTCAAAATTGGTTCAGAAAAAACCTTTTCTCTAGGAATAAAATATTCACGTATATTATTAATTGTTAATTGAGACAAAAATACTATATTTTTAAAAAAGTTCATGTTATAGAATACTCCTTATTTTAATGTTTCCATTTAAATACTATAATACCTATTAACATAATTGCAACACCTAATATTTCTTTTAAGGAAAAATTAATCTTTTCACTTCCAAATAAGCCAAAAGAATCAATTAAGGCTGCAGCAATTAATTGAGCAACTAATATAATTCCTATACCATAGGTTGCACCTAGGCCTCCTATGCTTTGCATTACAGTAAATATAATTATAACGCCTAAAAATCCACCTAAAAGATAGAGTTTATTCACATCTCTTAGTTGTCTATAACTTCCTTTTCCTAAGAAAAAAGATATCAATATAGTCAAAACTAATCCGCTACCTTGAACTATTACATTAGTTTCCCATGTACCTATTTTTTCACCTAGCCTTGTATTAAATACACCTTGAAGGCTCATAGATACTCCAGATATAATTGCACAAATTATTGAAAACATAAAATTATCACCTCATGTATAGTATTCCAATAATTAATTTTTATATAAATAAAAAGAACTCTCTAAAATTAGAGAGTTCTTTTTTACTTATAAATATAACTAAATTCGTCAATAATCATTTTTTCAGTAAATCCTAAGCTAATACCTAGACTTAAGAAATCTTCTGTTAATGTTATAAAGTGGTCCTTAGAGGGAGAAATCATTAAATCATTTATGTCTATGTATAAATTTAAGAATTGGTCACTTAAACAATAATCACTAAGTTCAATATCAATTTTTTCAATATCAGTATATTTGTGATATAAACCTAAAGAAATAAGTTGTTTAAAACAAGTAATATATTTAGCAAAAATTGTATTAGCATCTAAAACTTTATCGTCATCTAACCAGTACTTATAACAATTAGTTTCATTAGCTAAGTCACTCATAGCAATATGAAGTTGAAGATGTTTTCTTGCTAAAATTTTGTATTCACTTAATGTAGTATCAACAATTAAATCATTATACTCTTTTCCTTGAATTTTAAATAAATTTGCAATATACATATTTTTCCTCCTTAATTAAGGCAATCATCTTAATATATTTTACAAAATCTTTAAAATAAATAAAAGAGGAGTAAACGAATACAAAAAAATAAATAATTAAAAAAGTAGTTTTAATTAGTAAAAACTAATTAAAACTACTTTTTTAGAACGCTTTTAGAGGATAAGATTTTATACATGTCTCTCTTTTATTATTAGAAATTTTCCAAATTTCTAATTTGTTTATTTTAAGAGTAATATTTTTATCATCTTTTTTTACAAGATCACAAGCAATATCACTATTTCTCTTATTGTCTTTATTAAAATAATTTATATGAGCTAAAGATATAGATAATTCGTTATTGAAATTTTTGGGATGTATTCCATGAAGTTCCAATGTGTCTTTAAGTGAACGGTTAATCTTCTTTATATAACCTTCATTAAGAATTTTTAAATTTATAGTTTTCATTGTATCACTTATAGAAACATCATCGCACAGTTCAATTTTAAATTTTTTATAGGGTTTAATGATCTTATCTATAACAGTATATAATTTATCAATATTTGGATTATCTAATATGTCTAAAACTATATAAGGCATTGGAGAATGTCTATTTCCTCTGAATTTTTTAGATAAGTTTCTTTGAATTGGAACTATAGATTCATAAGAATCTTCATCAAAAAGTGCAACAATATAATATTTCATAGTAGTAAACCTCTCAATATTTTTAATATAAGTATAAAAGTATAGAAACTTTGTTATAAATTATAACATATTAAGATATATAAAAAAATAGAATTATAATTAAAAAGGCCTAAAATTAATATATAGTAAATTAAAACCCCCAAATTTATTAAAGATAATAAATTTTATAGCGTCATAAATTGGTTTAAAAAAAATATTTAAAATACTGGAGTTTATGATATAATGTATAGGATAGACTTAAGATAAAATAGGACTTAGACGTCCTAGAAGATGAAATTTTGGATATAATTATGAAATTTGGGAATTTTAAATGTATATATAATCTGTGAATAAGGGTGAATTTGGATGGAAAGATTAGTAATTAACGGAGGCAGAGCTCTAAAAGGTTCAGTAGAGATTAATGGAGCAAAGAATGCAGCAGTAGCAATACTACCTGCAACTGTAGTTGCAAGTAAAGGAAAATGTTTGATTGATAATATACCAGATATTGAAGATGTTCATTGTTTAGAGAGAATCCTTAAAAGTTTAGGATGTTCAGTAAATAAGATAGATAGTAATACTTTAGAAATTGATAGTAGTGATGTTAACAATTTTAATGCATGCACAGAAGATGTTAGAAGAATGAGAGCTTCATATTATTTTATAGGAGCACTATTAACAAGATTTAAGCAAGCTAGAGTTGAACTTCCAGGAGGATGTCCTATAGGGGTAAGACCTATAGATCAACATATAAAAGGATTTGAAGCACTAGGAGCAGAGGTTGTTATAGAACATGGTGCTGTAATTTTAAAAGCAGAAAAATTAGTTGGAACAAATATATTCTTTGATGTTGTTTCAGTTGGAGCAACAATTAATGTTATGATAGCAGCTACATTAGCAGAAGGTGTAACTACATTAGAAAATGTAGCGAAGGAACCTCATGTAGTTGATGTTGCAAACTTTTTAAATTCAATGGGAGCAGATATAAAAGGAGCAGGAACTGACATCATTAGAATAAAAGGTGTTAAAGAATTAAATGGATGTGCTTATAGTGTAATTCCAGATCAAATTGAAGCAGGAACATTTATGATTGCGACAGCTGCAACTAGAGGAGATGTAACAATAACAAATGTTATTCCTAAACACCTTGAGTCTATTACAGCAAAACTCAAAGAAATGGGTGCAATAGTTGAAGAAGGCGATGATAGTGTTAGAGTAACTGTAGATAAGGAATTGACTGGAGTTAACATAAAAACAACTCCTTATCCTGGATTCCCTACAGATGTGCAACAACCAATGTCAGCATTATTGAGTACAGTTGTAGGAAGAAGTCTTATAACAGAATCTATTTGGGAAAATAGGCATAAACATATTGATGAGTTAAAGAAGATGGGTGCAACCATTAAAGTAGAAGGCAGGGTAGCAATAATTGATGGTGTTAAAAAGCTTACAGGGGCTGTAGTTAAAGCTACTGATCTTAGAGCTGGAGCAGCTATGGTTATTGCAGGGCTTATTGCAGATGGAGAAACTCAAATTACAAGTATAGAACATATTGATAGGGGGTACCCTCATATCGAAGCAAAGTTTAAAGACCTAGGTGCTGATATAAGAAGGATAAAAGTTGAAGAATAATGTGGGGGAAATAAAATGATATTTTGCTCATTATATAGTGGGAGTAGTGGGAATAGCATTTTTGTTTCAAGTGAGGATTCAAAAATACTAATAGATGCAGGAATGCCTGGGAAAAAAATAGATGAAGCTTTAAAATTAATTGGAGAAAATCCTGAAAATTTGGATGGAATCTTTATCACACATGAGCATAGTGATCATATTAAAGGTGTAGGGGTACTTTCAAGAAAGTATGACATACCTATATATGCAAATGATAAAACATGGTCAGCTATGGAAGGAGCTATAGGAAAAGTAAAAGAGCATAATATAAAGGTAATGGATAGAAGAAGTACTGTTAACGTAGGTGCACTTTCTGTAAAGTCTTTTGTTATACCTCATGATGCTATAGCTCCAGTTGGTTATACAATAGATAGTAAGAATAAAAGAGTGAGTGTTGCAACCGATTTTGGAGTATTTACAGAAGAAATATTTAGTAACATAAAAGATTCTAAATCTATACTTTTAGAATGTAATCATGATGTAAACATGCTAAAATTTGGACCATATCCATACAACTTAAAGCGAAGAATTTTAAGTGAAGTGGGTCACTTATCAAATGATGATTGTGGAAAAGCTTTGCTCGACTTAGTGAAATGTGGTTTGGGAAAGAATGTGATTTTAGGACATTTAAGTAGAACAAACAATCATCCTGACTTAGCTATGCAAACTGTATTAAGTGTTATTCAAGAGAATGGTATTAATCAAGGGGAAGATATAAATATATCCATGGCTAGTAGAGACAAACCTAGCAGTTATATAGAAATATAAAAAATTAAGATATATATACAATATTGGACAATTTTAGTTGAAAATAGAGGTATACCTTAGTATAATTTGTATAAAGAGTATATTTTAGAAAGAGGAGAGAAATATGAGTTTATATAAGAGTTGGACAGATATGGTTGTTGATTATGTAAAGTCCAAAGGGGAAAATGCTTTTTGGGAAGAATACAGTCAAATCGAAACAAACATATATAGAGATTTATTGGCTAAACATAAGAATATATTAAAAACTACAATTGCTGATTTGAGTAAGGAATATAATACAACTGATGAATTTATTATGGGATTTGTTGATGGTATTAATGATAGTTTAAATAATCCATATGATTTAGAAACTGTTGAGAATAATACTGAATTAGCATTTGATATGGATTTAGAAAAGTTATATTTTAATATGCTTGATGCAAAAGCTGAATATTTATATACTTTACCTCAATGGGATGGTATATTTTCAGAAGAAAAAAGAAAACAAATTGAGAAATATTACAAAGAATCAAAGATTGTAAGAAATGATTCTAAGATAGGAAGAAATGATCCTTGTCCATGTGGCAGTGGTAAGAAATATAAGAAATGTTGTGGACAAAGCTTATAATTTAGTATTTGATAAAAATTAATTTTAATTTTAAATTTAATTACAGAGAAAAGTGGATATTTTAGTCCACTTTTTTATTTATTTTAGTGTCAAATTAGGGAGCATTTAATACATATATAGTATAGTTCATGAAATTGAGGTGAGTATTATATATGTTTGGAATGTTCCCTTTTATGTTTAATAATAAATCCAATAATAATTGGAATAATATCAATACATTAAGGTCATTATTAAATGATGACTTTTTAAACTCAATGGTTAACCAAATATTATCAAGTGGCTTGAGGAATAATCTTATAGGAACTATAAGTCAAGAAGAGACTTATGAGTTAGAATTAAAGGATTATGGTGATTATTACTTAATAAAAGGTTATTTACCAGGGGTAATGTCTAAAGATATCAGTATAGATTTTGAAAAGAATAAGGCTATATTGACAATTAGAAGAAAAAGAACTTATTCAAATGGAAGAAATTTCACTATGACTATAATGGAAAATTCACAAGATTTAGTAAAAAGCTTTTATATAGATGAAATAGATGCTAGCAAGTTAAAGGCATCTTTCAATAACAATTTGTTAATGATTACTTTGCCCAAAATAGGTATTTCAGATAATAGTTATAGTAATGATGAGCCAATTATTATAGATGTTGAGAGTTATAAAGTTGAATAAAGTTAAAAATTTAATCCTCCTTTGTGTTAATATATTGTTATACATAGGAGGATTTTTTATGAACATAACAGTTATTTCAGTTGGTAAAATAAAAGAAAAATATTTAAAACAAGCTATAGATGAATATTCAAAAAGGTTAACAAGATATTGCAGACTTGATATTGTAGAATTACCTGATGAAAAGACACCAGATAATGCATCAGAGAAAGAAGAGTTAATTATTAAGGAAAAGGAAGGAAGAGGAATATTATCTAAAATAAAGGATAATTCATATGTTATAGCAATGGATTTAAAAGGAAAGCAACTAACATCAGAAGAGTTTGCTAAGTTCATTGAAAATTGTGGAGTTATGGGAAATTCTAACTTAGTATTCGTGATTGGAGGTAGCTTAGGTTTATCAGAAGAAGTAATAAGGAGAGCTAACTATAAGTTATGTTTTTCTAAGATGACATTTCCACATCAGTTATTTAGAGTTGTTTTATTGGAACAGGTGTATAGAGGATTTAGGATTATTAATGGGGAACCTTACCATAAGTAACGGATGTTTATAGTCTTAGCTAAGTAATATCAATGGCTAAGGCTATTTTTATAGGTAAAAATACTTTATTATAAGTTATAACTAAATGGGGAAATAATTTTTAAGTGTAAGACCAATAGTAATTTATAGAATAACGATTTTGAAGGGAGTGATTAAAATCGGTAATATAAAAAAAGAATATGGATGTTCTTTAATGTTGACTCGTGACTTAATTGGAGGTAAATGGAAGGGAAGGATATTATGGCATATTATTAATGGAAATAATCGATTTTCTTTATTACAGAAAATTATGCCAGATATTACCCATAAAATGCTTATTACGCAATTGAGGGAGCTGGTGGAAAATGGAATTTTAATAAAAAATGAGTATGAGGAAATTCCTAGACGGGTTGAGTATCATATTTCTCCTGAATACGAGTCTATTATATTAATTATCCATTCTCTTCGGAATTTTGCAAAGCAATATGCCAATGATCATGAAATAAAGATACCTGATTAAAAAGATATTATCTTTGGTGTATACGTACAAAAAAGTACCTTATTTTCTTTTTGAGTTTTAATAGTATAATGAAAATCAGATGACAAACATATCTAAATTCTGAGGATAAGGGGAGAAAAGATGGAAGCAATTGAAGCATTAAAGATAAGAAGAAGTTGTCGTTCATTTACAGATGAACAAGTTAAAAAAGAGGATTTACAAACTATTATTGATTGTGGGTTAAATGCACCTAGCGGTAGTAATAGACAAGATACAAAAATTATTGTAGTTGAAAGTGAAGATAAGATTAGAAAATTATCAAAGATGAATGCCTCAGTGGCTAATATGAAAGTCGATCCATTTTACGGGGCAAAAACAGTATGTTTGATAGTTGGTCCAAAAGATAGTGGGTATAAAGAAGAAGCTTTTCAACTAAATCCTGTAAAAAATGGTTCTTTAGTTATTGGAGCTATGCAAACTGCGGCTTTTTCCATTAATGTAGGTTCTTGTTGGATTAACTGCTGTAAAGAAATGTTAGATTTACCAGAAGGTCAAGAAATTTTAGAAGAATTAGGGCTTATAGATTATCAAGGAGTTGGTTGTTGTGTATTGGGCTATCCAAATAAAACAGTGGTAGTAAAAAAGATTAAAGAAGGTAGAGTTATTTATTACTAATATTTTATTTAGATAAAAAGATAAAGACAAAAGTACATTTAATAACCAACAAATTTGTCTGATACAGACTTTTAAATAAAAAAGTCTGTGTTTTAATAAGAAAATTATTTACGGAACTATTATAGATTATGTAATTCTATGGGATTCCTTTATATTTTTACAAGTATAAATTTAAGATTTTTAACTAATCATGCATAATAAACCTATAAATAATATGTGTGAATTAAGATTTTTTCATAAAATAAAATGTAGTAATCATCTTAAATATGAGTGTTAAAGATAAGTGCGAGTTTTAAAATTTTTTAGCCAACTACTAATAAAAAACCTCACTTATTACCGATACAGAGAACCTTACCATAAGTGAGTGATGAAAGTAGTTTTAGGCAGGTATATAATTTGTCTAAGACTACTTTTATTTTAAATACATATATAAGGAATATATTAATTTTATAAATTGGGAATGTAAAAGTTTTTGTTAAAAATGAACCAATTGATACCTTAATGTCTCTAATATATAGATGCATCGATAAGAATCGAAGGGAGAGAGTAAATTGTGTGAAGAAGAGCTTGTCATAAAAATCCAGTCTGGTGATATGAACGCATTAGGTGAATTGTTTGAAATATATAAAAATGAATCATTCAAATATGCATATCTTATTACAGGTAATAAGCATACAAGTGAAGATATTGTACAAGAAGCATTTATAAGCTGTTATAACAATGTAAAAAGTCTTAAAAATCCTGAACTTTTTAAATCATGGTTTTTTAAAATGCTTACGCGAATTGCATGGAGATATGCAAAAAAAGATAAGAAATGCCTGCCAGTTGACAATATATTTGAAAAGGCAGATGAAAAAAGTATTGATATTTCTATAGAGCAATATTTAAGAAAAGAACAAAAAAATAATCTTTATGAAGAAATTGAAACGCTTGATTTAAAACAGAAAACAGTAATTGTTCTATATTATTTTAATGGTCTTACAGTTAAAGAAATTGCAAAAATTATGGGTTGCTTTGAAGGTACGGTAAAATCAAGGCTTCATAGTGCAAGGAAAAAGTTAAAAGGAAGTTTAATTAAATGTGAGTATGAATATAATCATAGAAATTTAAAGAGGGTGAGACTTAATGAATAAAAGTTTTAATGAAAATATAGATGAAAAAATTAAAGAATGCTTAATTGATAAATCAGATAATTCTTCAGTACCTGAAAATATGTTTTTCAAAATTAAAAATGAAATATTAAAAGAAAAAGATAATAAAGGAGTTTTTACTATGAAACATAAATTATTAAAGCCAAAGACAGTTATAATTGCAGGAATGCTGATTGTTGCAACAACCGCAACATGTGTTGCAGCAACTAATCACTTTGAAATCCTTAGTTCATCATCTCGCCTAACTGAAGTTAATAATTTTCCAAGTAAAGATGAGGTAAAAGAGAGTGTTGGCTTTACACCTAAATATGTTGAATCCTTTAATAATGGATTTAAATTTGATACATTTAACTATTCAAACGAAGAAATTCGTGATGATAAAAGATCTGCAGTTGAGAAATATAAGAGTGCAGATTTTGATTATAATAAAGAAGGTTCTAAAAAAGGTCAGAGTTTGACTATGTCTGCTAAAAAAATAGATCAGAAATATTTCACTGAAGACACATTAAAAAAGACTGTTTCAGTAGAATATAGTGGAATAAAGATTGAATATACAAGTAATGAATACAAGTTAGTTCCAGAAGGATATGAACCAACAGATGAAGAAAAAGAGTTACAAAATAAAGGACTTCTTCAAATCGGATATGGAAGTACAAGTGATGAAATAAAAGTTAGTCAAAATCAAGCAGTTAAGTGGTATGAATCTGGAATATCTTATTGTATCTTGAATATGGATTATACTGAATTAAGCCAAGATGATATGATTAATATGGCAAAGGAAGTTATAGGGTAAAAAACTTATTTCTTGGAATTAAATTTTTTTATTAAGTTTATACAAAACCTTTTATTATGAATTTAAGAGTGGTATCACAAATAAGTGATGTTTTAGATTAAATAAGTGTAAACTTGAATAGAATAAAACCATATGCTATGATAAGAATAAAATTAAATATATAACACAGGGGGGCTGGATTGGCCAGCTGAGATTAAGAACCATAATTTTTTGACCCTAAAGACCTGAACTGGGTAATGCCAGCGTAGGAAGTTGTTTATTTCTATTTGCATAATGTGATATTTTGAACACAAATCCTATGGGTTTGTGTTTTTTATATTTTAGGAGGTAAAAGGATGAAGAAAGTATTAACTATTGCAGGTTCAGATAGCTCAGGAGGAGCTGGTATTCAGGCAGATTTAAAAAGTTTTAGTGCAAATGGGGTATATGGGATGAGTGTTATAACTGCTATTACTGCACAAAATACTCAAGGTGTTTTTGCTGTACAAGATATTGATGAGAATATAATAAAAGCTCAAATAGATGCTATATTTACAGATATTACAGTAGATGCGGTGAAAATAGGTATGGTTTCTAAGATATCTACAATTGGTACAATAAGTGATAGATTACAAAAGTATAAACCTCAAAATATAGTTCTAGATCCTGTAATGATATCAAAAAGTGGATATTTATTATTAAAACCAGAGTCAAAAACAGAGCTAATAAATAAGCTAATTCCATTAGCAACAATAATTACTCCTAATTTACCAGAAGCTGAAGAAATATTAACAGAAGTAAATGGGAAAGTTGAAAAGATAGAAACTATCAACGATATGGAAATTGCTGCAAAAGAAATGTATAAGTTAGGTTGTAAAAATGTATTTATGAAAGGTGGACATCTTGAAGGAGAAGCCATAGATATTTTATATGATGGAGTGGAAATCACACATTTCTATTCAAAGAGAATACCTACAAAGAATACTCATGGAACAGGATGTACTATATCCTCTGCAATTGCAGCAAATTTAGCTTTGGGTTATAGTGTAAAAGAATCAATAGAAAAGGCTAAAGAGTATATTAATATTGCTATAAAACATTCATTAGATATAGGAAAGGGCGTAGGGCCAACAAACCATTTCTATTCATTATATAAGAAAGCAGGTATGATTAATGGAAATTAATAAAAAAATATTAGAAGCTTTAAAAAGTGTAAGAAAAAAAAATCCTTTAGTGCATCATATAACAAACTATGTAACTGCTAATGATTGTGCAAATATAACTTTAGCTATAGGTGGGTCACCAGTTATGACAGATGATATTAATGAAGTTTGTGATATGGTAATACTTGCTTCTGCTTTTGTTATAAATATTGGAACCTTAAATAGTATAACTATAGAATCTATGATACAAGGAGGAAAAAAGGCCAATACATTAAATATTCCAGTTGTTTTAGATCCTGTTGGTGTTGGAGCGACACTTTATAGAACAAATGTAGCTAAAAGAATAATAGAAGAGGTAAAGATATCAGTTATTAGAGGAAATTTATCAGAGATAAAAACACTATATGGAATAAATACAAAAACTAAGGGAGTAGACTCAGGAGATATAATTGACGTAAATACTGATGAATTTATAAATGCAAAGGATATTGCAAAAGATTTTGCAAAAAGGTTAAATGCAGTAGTTTCTATTACAGGTGCTGTTGATATTATTACTGATGGATACATATTGTATAGTGTCTACAATGGAAATAGAATAATGTCTAAGATTACTGGAACAGGATGTATGTGTACATCTTTAATTGGCTCCTATTTAGGAGCAGTAGAAAATAAACTTATTGCAACCTTATCAGGAATTGTTTCAATGGGGATTGCTGGAGAAATAGCATATGAAAGTATAGATAAAGATAATGAAGGGATAGGAACTTTAAAAGTCAAAATAATTGATTATATATATAAATTAGATGAAAAGATAATATTAGAAAGAGCTAAAGTAAAAGAAGAAAAAAATTAAGATTATTATAAAAATAAGCATCAATTAGTGTAAAAGATTAGTTGATGTTTATTTTTTATTTGAAATTAGAAAATTTGAATAATAGTAAAATTTTTCGTTTCAATTAGTTGGGTTATATGGTTGACAATGGAAAAGTAGCGATGTATAATAACAACAACTTATAAAACATATATGAATACACAGAAATAAAGGAGGCTAATTAATGAAACAGAAATTTATAAAAATTACTACGCTATTTATTGGAGCAACACTTTTCTTATCAGGATGTGGAAGTGGTAGTAAAAACTCTTCAGAATCAAAAGAACCAAATAAAGTAGCAAGTGTTATGGATGAATATTTTACTGCGACAGATTTGAGTAAAAATCCAGTAAAAGAGCGTGATGATACTTTTATTTCAACTATATCTGAACCAGGAGGAGTATTTATACCATATTTTTATGAAAATGGATGGGATGGTAATGCTATTGATCCTATGTTTGCATCCTTGGTAACTCTTGATGAAAAAGGAAATCCAGTTGCAGATTTGGCTGAAAGCTGGGATATATCAACAGATAATTTAGTATATACTTATCATTTAAAAAATAATTTGAAATTTAGTGATGGTTCACCACTAACTGCTGAAGATGTAGCTTTTACACTAACACTTTTAGATGATCCTTCTTATTCAGGATTTATAGATATTTCTCAGGCATCTATAAAAGGTGCTGATGCTTATAAAAATGGAACATCAAATTCTATTGAAGGAATAAAGGTTATTGATTCTCAAACAATTGAAATTACAACAGAAAAGGTTTATCCTTTAAATTTAACACTTTTAGGGGGGCAAGTTTTATCAAAGACTTATTATGGTAAGGATTATCAAAAAGGCAAATTAGATTATTTAAAAGCATTATATTCAAAACCTTTAGGCTCTGGACCATATAAGTTAGATAAATATGTTCCTGGGCAGGAGATAGACTATGTAGCTAATGATAATTATTATGGAGGAAAACCTCATATAAAAAATCTTATATTTAAAGTAACAACAAAGGAGACAGCACTTCAATTATTTCAAACTGGAGAAACTGATATTGATGGCTTTAACACTGATCAAGATACAATAGAACAATTGAAGAACTTAGGATTTGCAAATATAAGAATTAGTACAATTTCTGATTTTGGACTTATATATATAAATAATAAAAAGCCATATTTAAAGGATAAGGATGTAAGACAAGCACTTATTTATGGATTAGATAGACAAAAAATTGTAGACATTAAATATAATGGACTTGGAGAAGTTGCAAATGTTCCAACTGCACCTAATCTTTGGGCTTACACTGAAGAAGGAGTAACTAAATATGACTTTGATCAAGAGAAGGCAAAGAAATTATTAGATGATGCTGGATGGAAGGTTGGATCTGATGGAATACGTGAAAAGGATGGCAAAAGACTGCAACTTTCATACTTAACTTCAAAGAATAATGATCAAATCATCCCTGTAGCTAAGGAAAATTATAAAGAAATAGGCATAGATTTTCAGGCAGAAGTAATGGATTCAAACACAATGTTTGGAAAACTAAATTCAGGTGATTATGATTTAGTTGGGGTAAGGACTAGCGGTTTGAGTGATCCAAATGATTCAGTAGCAGAATTTGCATCAGATTTACCAACAACACAAAATATATCTGGATATTCAAATTCTAAAGTTGATGGATTAATAAAAGAAGGTGTAAATACAGTCGATGTAGAGAAAAGAAAAGAAGCATATAAGAGACTTTATCAAGAATTTAGTAATGATCCACCAATTATATTGATAGACTACAGAAAAGGAGTAAAAGCTTGGAATAGCAGAATTAAGGGAATAGATAATGATAACTTTGCAGGAGTTTCATCTACAAATTTAGCTAAATTAGAAATAGAGAAGTAAAGAAAAAATGTCTGGTATGTAAAAGTACGAGACATTTTAAAAGACGAGGAGGATATATATGAAAAAATATGTTTTGCGTAGACTTCTGCAGATGATACCTATATTAATAGGTATTTCTGTAATTATTTTCTATTTATTTGCATTAATGCCTGGAGATTATATTTCTTCAAACCGTAAAATAACACCTGAAAGAGCTAATGAATTAAGAGATCTTTATGGATTAAATAAACCAATAATAGAGAGATATTTCATTTGGTTAGGAAATGTACTTCATGGAAATCTAGGATTTTCATTAAAATATTTACAATCAGTAGGTTCGTTAATAAATGTATATATATGGAATTCTTTTGTAATTTCTTTAGTAACACTTATATTTACTTGGTCTATTGCATTAATTATTGGGATTTTTTCTGCAGTAAAGCAATACTCACTATTTGATAAATTAGTTACTTTAGGGGTATTTGCTTCATTATCAGTTCCTTCATTTTTTATTGGATTGCTTATGATAAAAATATTTGGTGTTGATTTAAGAATTTTACCTATTGGTGGAATGACTAACACTGGAAGCAATTCTACAGGGCTTATGTACGTACTTGAAGTAATACACCATATGATTTTACCTGTTTCAATACTTACATTTTTAAGTGTAGGATCATTAACAAGATATTTTAGGACTGGCATGCTAGATGTATTAAAAATGGATTTTATAAGAACAGCACGGGCAAAAGGGTTAAAAGAAAGAACTGTGATTTTTCATCATGCATTAAGGAATGCAATGTTACCTGCTATAACTTTACTAGCATTTGAATTGCCAGGATTATTTTCTGGGGCTATAATAACAGAACAAATTTTTAATTGGCCTGGGATTGGCCGAATTCAGTTAGAATCATTAAACTTTAGAGATTACCCTGTTCTAATGACATTAACTATGCTTCTTTCAACATTAACTGTATTAGGAAACTTAATAGCAGATATTTCATATGCAGCAGCAGACCCAAGAATTAGATTAAAGTAGGGGGGATATAATGCGTTCAGGTAAAAAAAAGTCACAATCAATATGGGAACAGTCATTTCATAGATTAATGAAAAATAAATTAGCTATAGTTAGTATAATATTTCTTATATTTATGTTTATATTTAGTTTCATAGGACCGTTATTCTCACCGTATATATCAGATAATGTAAATGCATCTATCATTAAACAACCACCAAGTTTAGAACATCTTTTGGGAACAGATGATTATGGAAGAGATGTTCTTACTAGATTGATGCTTGCTGGGAGGATATCTCTTACAGTTGGTATAGCATCTATGGTTCTTTCTTTGATATTAGGAACTCTTTTAGGTGCAATTTCAGGTTATTATGGTGGGATTATAGATACTATAATTATGCGCTTGGCTGATATTTTAATGTCTATACCTGGATTACCATTACTTATAATTATTGGAGCTTTGCTCTCAGAACTTAGAGTGCCAGCAGAATATAGGTTATATATAGTTATGTTAATGCTTAGTTTGGTAGGTTGGCCAAGTCTTGCAAGACTTGTGAGGGGACAAATATTATATTTAAGGGAACAGACATACATGAAAGCAGTAGATATTTTAGGATTAAGTGATAGAAGAAAGATTTTACATCATCTAATCCCCAATATATTTCCACTATTGATAGTAGTAGCTACACTTAGTACAGCAAGTGGAATATTAAGTGAGTCTTCGTTAAGTTTTTTAGGCCTTGGAGTTATTCCACCAACACCATCATGGGGAAATATGATAAGTGCAGCTAATAATTTAATGGATTTTCAAAGTAGAGCTTGGTTATGGGTTCCACCAGGAGTTGCCATATTTCTCACAGTTGTTGCAATAAATTTGTTGGGAGAGGCTATAAGAGATGTATTAGATCCCAAAATGAAAGGAAGGTAAACTTATGAGTGAAACATTAATAAGTATTAATAATTTAAAAACTTATTTTTATATTGATGATGAAGTGAGTAAGGCTGTAGATGATATTAGCTTCTCTATAGAAAAAGGAAAAGTAGTTTGTATTGTTGGTGAATCTGGATGTGGAAAAAGTGTTACTTCTCTTTCTATAATGAGACTTATAAGTGACCCAGGAAAAGTAGTTGGTGGAGAAATAATTTATAATGGTAAAAATATTTTAGATATGAGTACTAAGGAAATTCAAAACCTCAGGGGAAATGAAATAGCGATGATATTCCAAGAACCAATGATATCCTTAAATCCAGTTCTTACAATAGGAAAGCAGATGATTGAAGGGATTATGGAACATACATTACTTAGCAAAAAAAAAGCATATGAAAAAGCTATTACTCTTATTGAAAGAGTTGGACTTTCAAGAGCAAAAGAACTTATGGAATCATATCCACATCAATTAAGTGGAGGAATGATACAAAGAATAATGATAGCAATAGCTTTAAGCCTAGAACCTAAACTTTTAATAGCAGATGAGCCAACAACTGCATTAGATGTAACAATTCAAGCTCAAATTTTAGATATAATTTGCCAAATTAAAGATGAATCAGAGATGTCAGTATTATTTATTACTCATGATTTAGGAGTAGTAGCAGAACTTGCTGACTATGTAATTGTAATGTATGCAGGAAAAATTATTGAAGAGGCTCCTGTACTTGAATTATTTAAGAATCCTAAACATCCATACACAAGAGGTCTCTTAAAATCCAAACCAGTCATAGGAGAAAGAAAAAAGCGACTTTACTCTATAAAAGGACAGGTTCCTGATTTAACCGATCTTAATGAATCTTGCTATTTTAGTGATAGATGTGAACAGTGTATGGGAATATGCAGAGAAAAGGGACCTTCATATATAAAGGATTCTGATAATCATAAGATAGCTTGTTGGTTATATGAGAAAGGAGGTTCACATTATGGAAACATTACTTGAAGTAACTGACTTAAAAAAACATTTTAAAACTAAAAGTGGATTGTTTGGAAAGAAAACTGAAAGTGTAAAAGCTGTAGATGGAGTAAATTTTAAAATATATAAAGGTGAGGCATTTGGTCTTGTTGGAGAATCAGGAAGTGGAAAAACAACTATTGGGCAGACGATATTAAGAATGCATGAAAAGACTTCAGGAAAAGTTATATTTAAGGATGTGGATATACATAGCCTTAATAAAAAGGATTTAAAAAACTTAAGGCCTAAGATACAGTATATATTCCAAGACCCATACAGTTCATTAAATCCTAGAATTAGGATAGGTGATGCAATAGGAGAGCCACTTTTAGAACATGGAATGGCAACAAAAGATGATGTAAATGAAAAGGTAGAAGAAATTTTGAATATGTGTGGACTAGGAACATATTATATTGATAGATATCCACATGAATTTTCAGGAGGGCAAAGACAACGTATAGTAATTGCAAGAGCAATGGCATTAAGTCCAGAATTTATTGTTGCAGATGAACCAGTATCATCATTAGATGTATCAATACAAGCTCAAATTATAAATTTATTTAGTGATTTGCAAGAACAGAAGGGTGTATCTTATTTATTTATATCACATGATTTAAGTGTTGTTGAACATTTATGTTCAAGAATAGCTATTATGTATCTTGGAACAATTGTAGAATTAGCTACAAGAGATGAGTTATTTTCAAATCCATTTCATCCATATACAAAAGCTCTTTTATCAGCAATTCCAGTACCAGATCCAACATTGAAAAGAAATAGAATAATTCTTAGGGGAGATATTCCTAGTCCATCAAATCCACCAAAAGGGTGTAAATTTCATACAAGGTGCCCATATGTTAAAGGTATATGTAGTAAAAAAAATCCTGAATTTCGGGAAGTTTCAGAAGGGCATGAAGTTGCTTGTCATTTAGTTTAATACATTCACCAATCTGTATTTAGAGTATATAATTGCCTAGGAAATATTAAAAAACTTAGAATATAAAAATATAATGTTTAACTATTCATAAATGATATGTAAAAAATAGAAGAGTATCAAAACTAATAAATAATAATTATTAATAAGTATTTACTTTTGAATAAAAAGTAATATAATATAGGTATAAGGATTGTGAAATGATAAACAATAACATATATAACGCATATTATTTTGGAGGTATTATTATGAAAATTGTAGTAGTTGGATGTACTCATGCAGGAACAGCGACAGTGGTTAATTTAAAAGCACTTTATCCAGAAAGTGAAATAACCATATATGAAAAGAATGACAATATATCATTTTTATCATGTGGTATTGCATTAAATGTAGGAAAGGTTGTTAAAGATACAAAAAGTCTTTTCTATAATTCACCTGAAAACTTAGCAAAGTTAGGCATTACTACAAATATGAAACATGAAGTATTAGACATTGATTTTGATAATAAAAAGATAAAGGTAAAAAATTTAATTAATGATAATGTTTCTGAGGATGGTTATGATAAATTAGTTTTAACTCTAGGTTCTTGGCCAATAGTACCTAAGTTTGAAGGTGGTGAACTAGAAAACATAGTATTATGTAAAAATCATGATCATGCAGTAGATATAATAGAGAAGGCTGAAGGGGCTAAAAATATAATTGTAATAGGCGCTGGATATATTGGGGTTGAATTAGTAGAGGCTTTTGAATCTCAAGGTAAAAAGGTTACTTTAATAGATGCAGAAAATAGAATAATGGCAAAATATTTAGATAAAGAGTTTACTGATGTTGCTGAAAAAGAATTTAAAGATAAGGGTGTAGATTTAGTATTAGAGGAGAAAGTTCAAAAGTTTAATGGAGAAAATGGAAAAGTAACAGAGGTTATAACTGAAAAAGGTTCATATAAAGGTGATTTGGTTGTATTATGTATAGGATTTGCACCAAATACTAAATTAGTGAAAGATAAATTAGAAACTTTACCTAATGGAGCAATAATAATAGATGAATATATGAGAACAAGTAAAGAAGATGTTTATGCTGCAGGAGATTGTTGTGTGGTAAGGTATAATCCAGCTAAAGATACAAGATATATTCCTCTAGCAACAAATGCAGTAAGAATGGGAACATTAATTGCTAGAAATATAGTTAAACCAACACTTAAGTATATGGGAACTCAAGGAACTTCAGGAATAAAGATATATGATCATTGTATTGCATCAACAGGGTTGACGGAAGATTTAGCAAAAGCTACAACATCTATGAATATAGGAAGTGTTATTGCAACTGATAGTTATAGACCTGAATTTATGCCTACACATGAAGAAGCTACAGTTAAGCTTGTTTTTGATAAAGATACAAGAAGAATAGTCGGAGGCCAAATAATTTCAAAGATAGACCTTACTCAAAGTATAAATACTTTATCTGTAGTAATTCAAAATGAAATGACTTTAGAAGAATTATCTATGACTGATTTCTTTTTCCAACCACATTTTAATAAGCCATGGAATATATTAAATACAGTGGCTTTGAAAGCACTTTAAAATAAGTATAAGTAGTAGTTTATAATTTGATTATAAACTACATATAATAGTTTCATAATGTAAAAAAGAAGGAGTGAATTATATGAATGATGAAGAAGTTATATGTCAATGCACTGGGGTTACAGTAAAAGATATAAAAGATGCTATAGAGAATGGTGCTAAATCATTTGAAGATGTTCAAGAAGCAACTGAGGTTAGTACTGTATGTGGTGGTTGTGAGGATGATGTAAGGCAATTAGTAGATCAATTGTTAGGTCAATAAGGTTAATTTTTATGCATCTGATTAAATACATTTCAAGTTATTGAAGGTATTTAATCAGATGCATTTTATTTTATATAAGGACTATAATCTTATTAATATCATAGATTTGTCTATTCTCCTAAGTAAGCATTTTTGATACTTTCATCATTGAGAAGTTCTTTAGCATCTCCTGATTTTACTATTTTACCAGTTTCAAGAACATAAGCTCTATCAGCAATTGCAAGAGCCATGTTAGCATTTTGTTCAACTAAAAGAATAGTTGTACCAGATTTATTGATTTCTACAATAGTATCAAATATATCTTTAACAACAAGAGGTGCAAGTCCCATTGATGGTTCATCAAGAATAAGCATTTCAGGCCTGTTCATTAGTGCCCTACCGATAGCAAGCATTTGCTGTTCTCCACCAGATAATGTTCCAGCTTGTTGCTTTTCTCTTTCTTTTAATCTTGGAAATTTGGCAAATACCATATCCATATCTTTCTTTATTTCAACTTTATCTTTTCTTAAATAGGCACCTAGTTCTAAGTTTTCTAAAACAGTTAAGGTTGGGAATACTCTCCTGCCTTCAGGAACATGAGATAAACCTAAGGATACTATTTTATTAGCAGGTATTTTATTTAAGTTTGAGCCTTTAAAGGTTACATTCCCTGATTTTATTGGTTCTAAAGCAGATATAGCTCTAAGAGTAGAAGTTTTTCCAGCTCCATTAGCTCCAATCAATGTTACTATTTCTCCTTGTTTTACTTCAAGAGAAATATCTTTTAATGCATGTATCACACCATAATATAGATTAATATTATCTATTTTTAGCATCCTCTTTTATGCCCCCTCTCCAAGATAAGCTTCAATTACCTTAGGATTGTTTTTTATTTCATTAGGAGTACCTTCTGCAATCTTCTTTCCATAGTCAAGAACGGCTATTTTATCACATATACCCATAACAAGTTTCATATCATGTTCTATTAGAAGAACTGATATATGGAAATGTTCCTTAATCCAATTAATTAGGTTCATAAGCTCTATTGTTTCTTGAGGATTCATTCCAGCAGCAGGCTCATCTAGTAGCAATAAAGATGGTTCAGCTGCCAAAGCTCTTACTATCTCAAGTTTTCTTTGTTCACCATAAGGAAGGTTACTGGCTAAATCGTTCATCTTTTTATCAAGAGAAAAAACTTTTAGTAATTCAATGCTTTTTTCTGTAATTTTAGCTTCTTCTTTCCTAAACTTTGGTGTTCTAAAAATAGAATCAAAAAGAGAATAATTAACCCTATAGTTAAAACTAACTTTAACATTATCAAGAACAGAGAGGTTAGAAAACAGTCTTATATTTTGAAAAGTTCTAGCTATTTTCTTTTTAGTAATATTATAAGGCTTAAGACCTTCAATTTTTTCACCAAGGTAAGCAATAGAACCTTCAGTTGGGGTATAAACCCCTGTTAGCATGTTGAAAACTGTAGTTTTACCAGCTCCATTAGGACCAATAAGTCCAACGATTTCTTTTTCTTTTATATTAAGGTTAAAATTAGAAACTGCCTTTAATCCACCAAATTCGATAGATAAATGTTCAACATTGAGCATTTACTTAATCCCCCTTTCTTTTTTTGATTTATTACCATCTTTTATAGGCAAAGCTTTTTTTAATATATTAAGAGAAAGTTCCTTATTACCAAATAAACCTTGAGGTCTAAACAACATAAGAATAATAAGTGCTAAAGGATAGATTATCATTCTGAATTCTCCAAGGCCTCTTAAAAGTTCTGGTAAGAAAGTTAATACAACAGTAGCAATAACAGATCCAGATAGAGAGCCCATACCACCAAAAACAACATAAGTTAAATAATTGATAGATTGATTAAAATCAAATGTTGTTGGTTGTATATAACTCATATAATGTGAATAAAGGCCTCCAGCTATGCCTGCAAAAAAAGCTCCAATTATAAATGCCATCATTTTATATTTAAATGCATTAATTCCCATTGATTGAGCAGCTATTTCATTTTCACGAACAGATAGCATTGCCCTTCCTTGAGAGGAGTGAATTATATTGTAGATAACAATAACGGTTAATATCATGAATATAAATGCAACAGTAAAAGTAGTTTTCTTTGGAATTCCTGAAAGCCCACGGGCACCTCCAATTGCATCAATATTCATAATTATTATTCTAATTATTTCACCAAATGCTAAAGTTGTTATAGCAAAGTAATCTCCAGTAAGTTTTAATGTCGGATATCCTATTAAAGCTGCAAATATACAAGCTACTACTGCACCAATAATTATTGAAATAATAAATGGCATATGTGCTTTTGTTGTTATTACAGCAGAAATATAAGAACCAATGGACATAAAACCAGCATGGCCTAAACTTAGTTGACCTGTGAAACCAACAATTAAGTTTAATGAAACAGCCAAAATAATATATATTAATGATAGTGTTATAATACCTGTATAATAGGAATTTAATACTCCTGCAGTTATTAGTCCAAATAAAATTCCATATGTAATCAATGTTCCTAATATAATGATAGCTGCCTTTTTATTAAATAAATTCTTCATAATAGCACCTACACTTTCTCATTGATTTTTTTGCCTAATAAACCAGTAGGCTTAAATAGAAGTATTATAATTAAAATTCCAAATACTATTGCATCTGAAAAGTTAGTTGATATATAAGCTTTTGAAAGAGTTTCAAGTAATCCAATGGCTAATCCACCAACAAGAGCTCCAGGGATACTTCCAATACCACCAAGTACAGCAGCAACGAAGGATTTAAGCCCAGGCATAACTCCCATATAAGGAGTAATACTTGGATAAGATATTGCAACTAGAACTCCAGCTATACCTGCTAAAGCAGAACCAATAGCAAAGGTAAGTGAGATAGTATTATTAACATTTATACCCATAAG
This sequence comes from Clostridium sp. SHJSY1, assembly GCF_031626875.1. NCBI lineage: Bacteria > Bacillati > Bacillota > Clostridia > Eubacteriales > Clostridiaceae > Clostridium > Clostridium sp. SHJSY1. The sequence continues at coordinate 6,078 of NZ_JANDMF010000056.1, read as the reverse complement.
AGAAGCAGCTTCCATATCTTGAGAAGATGCTCTCATAGCTTTTCCAACTTTAGTCTTATAAACAATAAATTGAAGAAGGATTACAAGGATTGCAGAAACTGCAAACATTAAGATTGTTTTCCATTCAATTTGAATTTGTCCTATATTTAACGTCCCAGCATTAATCAAATCAGGAAATGGTTTAGGATTAGGACCAACTAGACTTTTCATAGCATTTTGCAAAAATAAAGATACTCCAATTGCTGTAATAAGCAAAGTTATTCTTGGAGAATTTCTTAATGGTTTGTACGCAATTTTTTCAATTACTATACCAGCTAAACTGGAAGCAAGCATAGCAATTAACAATGTTGGAATTAAAGGTAGTCCAAGTGTTGAAGCAGAATAGAAGCCTGCAAAGGCTCCTATCATATATATTTCACCATGGGCAAAATTTATAAGTTGTATAATTCCATATACCATTGTATATCCTAGTGCCAGTAAAGCATAAACACTACCTAATGCTAAACCATTGATGAGTTGTTGTAAAAATTCCATAGCATATTTCTCCTTTTTAGTATTAAGGATTAACCTTATCAGCTAAAACCTTTTTGCCTCCATCAACTTTTATGATAACTGCACCCTTTACAGCATTTCTGTCACTGTCAAATTTAATTTTACCTGTAACACTTTCTATTTCAATTGAAGCCAAAGCATCTTTAATAGCAACACCATCTGTTTTGCCAGCTTTTTCGATAGCCTTAACTAATAATTTTGCATTATCATAACCAAGTGCTGCAAAAGAATCAGGTTCTTTATTGTATTCTTTCTTATAAGATTCAACAAAAGTTTTTACAGCAGAAGATTCATCTCCAGAATAGTAGTGGTTGATATATAAAGCACCATTTACAGCATCTCCACCAATTTTTGTTAGTTCTTCTGATTCCCAGCCATCGCCACCTAAGAATTGAGATTGTATTCCCATTCCTCTTGCTTGTTTAGCAATAAGACCAACAACATTATAGTAATCTGGTAATACAATTATATCTGGATTTGAACTCTTAATTGTAGTTAACTGAGCTTTAAAATCAGTTTCCTTATCACTACTGTAAGAAAGAAATTCAGAAACAGTTCCTCCAGTTTCTTCAAATTTAGTTTTAAATGTATCAGCTATTCCTTTAGAATAATCAGAACCAGAATTATATAGAACAGCTGCAGTTTTAGATTTTAACGTTTCTGAGGAGTATTTAGCAAGAACATCTCCTTGGAAGGAATCTACAAAACATCCTCTAAACATGAAATCTCCACCGTTTTTTGTTATTGTTGGTTCTGTAGCTGTTGGTGTGAGCATTGGTATTGATCTTGAAGTTGCATTTGGAGCTACAGCAAGGGTTGCACCAGAAGTAACAGGTCCTAAAATAGAACAAACTTTTTCATCATCAACTAGTTTATTGAAAGCTTGCATAGATGAATTAGGGTCAGCTTGGTCATCTTGAAATACAAATTTGATTTTTTTACCATTAATTCCTCCAGCATCGTTCACTTCTTTTTCTAATAATTGAGTACCTTCTTGTACTGAAATACCGTATGTTGAAGCTGAACCTGAAAGTGGGCCCATAGCTCCAATTTTAATTACATCCACATCAGCACTTTTATTTCCACAACTTACAAGAGTTGTCATAGTTATAACAGAAGCTAAAACTCCTGAAAGTAAAGTTTTTTTCATAATTATTTCCTCCTCTTTACAGCAAACAAGTAAATGACAATATGACAATTATAATGAAAAAGTGTTAACAAATTATCATGAAAATTAGTTATTTATTATTGATATAATATCATATTAAAATGCCAACTACAATAAAGATGTTTAATATTTTACTGAAAAAATATTAAAATAATAATGAAAACAATATCAACATAAAAAATAAATAAAAAAAGGATAGAAAAGTTAATAAATATTAATTTATCTACTCTTGCCAGTAATATTAATTTAGACATAATAAATAAATTTTAATAAAGAAAGTAAAAATAATGTCGAATATATAATATGTTAAATAAATTTTAATATGCAATATTATGCAACAAAGTATAGTGAAAAATACATTTCATAATTTTGTTTGAAAAACTTGTTGTATATTTCAATTAAATTAAAAATATTGAATAAATTTATGCTGTTAAATAGAATAATATTTATAAGTGTCTAAATAATAGAAACTTATTTACATAAAAAATTTAACAAGAGTAAAGGTTATTTGATGGATTTAAACAATAAGATAAAGGGGTAGTGAATTATGAAAGAGGTAAAAATTTTAGTTGTTGATGACTCACCTTTCCAAGTAGCTTTATTACAAGATTGTCTTACTAGTAATGGATTTAATGTTATTGGTAGTGCTGGATCACTGGAAGAAGTTAAAGAAGAGGTAGCAAAATTAAAACCAGATTTAGTAACTATGGATATGACAATTCCAGGAACTGATGGATTTGAATGTACAAGGGCAATTCATGAAATAGATAGTAACATTAAAGTTATTATTGTTAGCTCTATGATGGATGATGAGTTAATAAAGAAAGCAAAGAAAACACATCTAAGTGGATATATCCAAAAGCCATTTGACCCAGAGGAATTGGTATTACTTATAAACAGGGTTATGGCAGCAGAAGAATTATATGCAGATTTAGTAGAAATATATGCAGGGGTGTTTAAAGAAGCAATATTGGATCTTTTTAATAAGCTTACAAAAACAATTCCTGAAATTAAAGATGAGAGCAATATAGATATAGATATTCATAGTGAAGGAATATCTATAGTTATGGGTATTATAGGAAAATATTCAGGAAGATTACTTTTTGATATGTCGTTTGAAACAGCTAGAAAATTAGCAACTGTATTATTAAAAAGAGAGCCAAAAAATAATGATGAGTTACTTAATGTAATGGCAGAAATAGCAAATATGTTTGCAGGAAATGCATGTTCAATGATAAATAAAAGAAATAAACTATTTGGATTAAGAGTTGCACCACCAACTATATTCCATGGAGAATCTATAAACATTTCAAAAGCTGAACTTGAGAATACATATTCAGCACATGTAAGAACAAAGTTTGGTGATTTGACAATAAATATAGGATTTAAAAGGGGTGATGGAGAGTGGATGTCAATCATATAAATGCAATTTTACAATCATTTAGCAATGTAATGCCACAACTTGGAATGTCAGATATTGAAAAAAAGGGTGTTAATTTAAAAGAGAGACTTATAGAAAGTCCTGGTGTAATTGTAATTATTGGTCTTGCTGGAGATATTAAGGGCAATATAATATATGGAATGACTGTAGAAGATGCAAAAAAAATTGCTTCAATAATGATGATGGGGATGCCAGTTGAAAATTTTGATGAGTTATCTCAAAGTGCTATTTCAGAACTTATAAATATGCTGACAGCTAATGTCGCAACTAATTTTTCAAATGAGAATATTTTTATTGATATATCAACACCTACTCTTGTTCAAGGAGATTTTATAGCAAATGCTAGTTCAGATGAAGTTATTTGTGTTAAAATGGGTGTAAATGGAATGACTATTGATGTAAATATTTCATTTCAAAAAATGTAGATTAAAAATTATTATATTTATTTTTGGGAGATATATTTTTATCTCCTTTTTTATGGTTAATTTCAAAATAAAAAGTTGAAAAGATAAAATAATATGATATACTGTATGACATACAGTATTGCATTCGAAAGTTAAATTTTAGGAGGTGAAAAGGGAGTGGGAGAAAAAGATGCTGCAAAGCAAAGATTAATTGATGAGACTATTAAGATGATTTGTGAAGGAAAAAAGCCAAGTGAAATTACTGTAGCAGATATAACTAAGAAATCTGAAGTTGGAAATGGGATGGTAAATTATCATTTTCAGAGTAAAGATAATCTAATACGAATAGCAGTTAAAAAAGTTATGGGATGTGCAACAAATTTATTGGCAGAAAAGATAAAGCTCAAGGAAAGTCTTCCAGCTAAAGAAAGACTTATTATAATATTGAAGGAATGTATGGATTTTATTGCAAAGAACTCTGAAATAGCTAAAATAGCCATTTTAGATAATCTTGAAAATAATGAAGGAGAAGTACATTTATTAAGCAAAGAAGAATTATATGTGAATTGCCTTAAGGAGATTTATGAAGATGATGTTCACAAAGCGTGGAGTAAAAATTACTTAATTGTAAGTTATCTAAATTATATTTTTTTAAAATCTGAAAATGTAAAGAAAGAGATAGGTTTTGATTTTTATAATAAGGTAGAAAGAGATAATTTAATAGAAAAGTTAGTAAATGACTTAATAAGTTGTAATAGGTAAGTCATTTTTGTCTATTTTAACTTTTTAAATGATATATATGCTTTGTAAGAATGTGGATAAATAAAATTTAAGGGAGAGGTTTAAATGATATCAGTATATGCAAAGAATGTTGTAAAAGAATCTAAGGTTGAAGAATTTATTAAATTAGCAAAAGAATTAATAGAAGAAACAAGAAAAGAAAATGGGAATATAAGTTATGAGTTAATTAGAGTAGTAAATACAAGCAATGAACTTGTATTTTTAGAAAAGTGGGAAAATAATAATGTTTTGGATATACATATGAAAACAAAACATTTCACAACCATAGTGCCTAAGCTTGGAGAAATGCTAGAAAGTGAAATGGAAATTAAAATACATGAAATTATAATTTAATAATACAAAAAAGTATGGCATGTATGTTAAAAATAATAAAAAAATATAAATAGTATTAGGGAGAGTATTAAATATGATGAAAGTAGATAAAGAAAAATGCATTGGTTGTGGACTTTGTATTAAGGATTGCTTTATTAGAGATATTGAAATAGTTGATGGAAAAGCTAATATTAAAAATGAAGCGTGCATGAAATGTGGACATTGTATAGCAGTATGTCCAAAATGTGCAATATCAATAGATGAATATAATATGGAAGAAGTAAAAGAGTATAATTCTGAAGAGTTCAATATAGATGCTGATAATTTATTAAATTTTATAAAATTCAGAAGATCTATTAGACAATTTAAGAATAAAGATGTAGAAGTTGAGAAGATTTCTAAGATAATAGAATCTGGAAGATTTACACAAACAGGAACAAATGCTCAGGATGTTTCTTACATAGTTGTGAAAGATAAATTAAATGAATTAAAACCATTAGTATTTGAAAGTCTTAATGAATTAGGTGAGCATATGCTTGCTAATTTGACACCAGAAACTATGAAATTTAAAAGATATGCAGAACTTTGGCAACAAATGTATAAAGGATATAAGGAGGACCCTTTTAAAGGGGATAGAATATTCTTTAATGCACCAGCTATAATAATAGTTACTGGTTCAACAGTTAATGCATCACTTGCATCTTCTAATATGGAACTTATGACTAATGCATTAGGGCTTGGAACATTCTTTAGTGGATTCTTTGCTATGGCTGCAAAAAATAATAAAAAGATTTCAGAGTTGCTTGATTTAAAAGAAGAGATAGTAACTTGTATGGTTATAGGATATCCAAATGTAAAATATCAAAGAACAGTTCCTAGAAAAGATGCAAAGGTATTATGGAAATAAATAGTTTAATTAAATTGTAGAAGAATAAGATCAATATTATAAATAAAGAATATTTATATTTTTTGATGCTAGGGGAACCTAGCATTTTTTTGATATTCATGAGTCATAGAAGTAAATTTTTAAGATAAAAATTTTAATTACTTATTACTTATAAAAAGGTAATTTTGATGTAAATTATAAAAGTATTGTAAAGCTCTATATAGTAAATGTTGAATAAAACCCCATTTTTTTTAGAATTATTTTTAATGAATATGGATAAAAATTATAATAATACTTGATTTATTAGGAAAGTTGTTGTAAAGTTAAATAGGAATAAAATGTAATTTTACTGACAAGCGTTTGTGGGAAACAACTATGGGATTAAAGTGGGAATTTTAAATTTTTTTTAACATTAAAAGCTAAGTTATTTAACTTAGCTCAGACCGTTGACAAAAGAGATATTTTCATTCCTGAAAATATCTCTTTTGTCTTTACTTTATAAAAACATATAAAT
>NZ_JANDMF010000055.1:0-35598 GCF_031626875.1 Clostridium sp. SHJSY1 | reverse complement strand
TCAAAAAACTTACTCTAAAAGAATTGCTGGTTTTTAACTTATATAATCTGTTCAATTTTCAAAGACCAATTTGTTTGTCGCCCTCAAGCGACTTTCTTATCTTATCACTTATTTCAACACATGTCAACAAGTTTTTTAATTTTTTTCAAATTTGCTTTAACTTGTTTTTTTATGTTGCCTTAGCGACGAATCTTATCTTATCATAGACAATTTAGTAATATATTTATCTTTTCTTCATTTTTACAATTCTCCTTTTTATATCTCACTTTTTCTATGATTTTCTACTGATTTTATATAATGATACGCGTGGAACTGGTTTCCTTATCTTTAGCTAGATTTTATATATTTTAAAATTACTTATAATATTTTGTCTTATTGTCATGTAATAAACTTTATTGGAATTTTATACTTAACTACACCAAAAACTTTAAAAAGTATGTATTATATATGAAAAAAGAGACTATAGATGTTTCATTAACATCTATAGTCTCTTTTTAATTGTCATTATCTAGTTCATTTACATCTACAATTTCATTGATTCCTTCATCTGATACATCTTCACCATTACCTGAAATCTTAGTTATCGCTACAACTTTTTCATCTTCACTAGTTCTCATCAACCTAACACCCATGGTTGACCTACTAGTTACTGATATGTCTTTAACATTAATTCTTATTGCAACCCCACTAGTATTTATAAGCATAAGTTCATCATCTTCTTTACACATTGTTGCTCCAACTACTTTTCCTGTCTTCTCACTAATTTTATAAGTAATTAATCCAACTCCACCTCTATTTTGAACTTTATACTCACTGATAGGAGTTCTCTTACCAAATCCATTTTCACTTATAACTAATAATTCTTCTTCATCTACAGCTATATCCATACATACAGCTATGTCATCACCTTTTAAATTTATTGCCTTAACTCCTGATGCAGTTCTTCCCATTGCTCTAACATCAGCCTCATTAAACTTAACTGCATATCCATTTTGAGTAACCATAACAATTTTAGCATCACCACGAGTAATCTTAACTTTAAGCAATTCATCACCATCTCTTAGGAAAATTGCTATCAATCCATTTTTACGTAAATTTTTAAAATCTTCTAATGGTGTTTTCTTTACTATGCCTTGTTTAGTTCCCATGAACAAGAATCCTTCTTTATTATTATCTCTAACAGCTAATGCAGCCTCTATTCTTTCATTAGGTTCTATAGCTATAAGGTTTATTATATTAGTTCCCTTAGCTGATCTACCTGCCTCTGGGATTTCATAAGCTCTTAACTTATATACCCTCCCCCTATTAGTAAAGAATAGTATATCTGAATGAGTTGAAGTAATTATAACTTGTTCTACAAAATCATCTTCTTTTGTAGTCATAGCTTGAATTCCTTTTCCACCTCTTCTTTGTGCAGAATAAGTGTCTGCAGAAATTCTCTTTATATAACCATTGTTAGTTAAGGTTATAACCACTTCCTCTTCTTGAATTAAGTCTTCAATATCTATTTCATTAACTACTTTTTCAATTTTAGATCTTCTTTCATCATTATATTTAGCCTTAATTTCTAATAATTCATCTTTTATTACTCCAAGTAATTTTTCTTCACTTCCAAGTATTGAATTTAAATATTCAATTTGTTTCATAAGTTCTTCATACTCAGCATCAATTTTGTCTCTTTCTAAACCAGTTAATCTTCTAAGTCTCATTTCTAATATAGCAGTTGCTTGTTTATCAGATAGAGAGAATCTCTCCATTAATGTGTTTTTTGCTAATTCTGATGTACTAGAACTCCTAATAATATTAATTACTTCATCAATATTATCTAATGCAATTTTTAATCCTTCAAGTATATGTGCTCTAGCTTCTGCCTTATTTAATTCAAATATTGTTCTTCTTGTTATAACTTCCTTTTGAAATGTAATATAATGACTTAAAACTTGCTTAAGATTTAAAACCTGTGGTGCATTATCAACAAGTGCAAGCATAATTACACCAAAAGTATCTTGCATCTTAGTATGTTTATATAAAAGATTTAGAGTGACATTAGGATTAGCATCTCTCTTTAATTCTATAACAATTCTCATACCATCTCTATCTGACTCATCTCTTAAATCTGATATGCCTACTATCTTCTTATCCTTAACAAGATCAGCTATACTTTCTATTAACTTAGCCTTATTAACTTGATATGGAATTTCAGTTACTATAATTTTATGTCTTGAATTTTCCTCTTCAATTTCAGCCTTTGCTCTAACAACTACTTTTCCCCTACCAGTTTCGTAAGCAGCTCTTATACCTGCTTTACCCATTATAGTTGCTCCAGTTGGAAAATCAGGTCCCTTAATTACAGACATAAGTTCTAGAACTGAAGTTTCTGGATCGTCTATTAACATTACTGTTCCATCTATAATTTCACCTAAATTATGTGGTGGAATATTTGTTGCCATACCAACTGCTATCCCTGAAGATCCATTTACTAAAAGATTAGGAAATCTTGAAGGTAATACTGATGGTTCCTCTTCTTCTCCATCAAAGTTAGGTACAAAATCAACAGTATTTTTATTAATATCTCTTAACATTTCAATTGCTATCTTATTCATTTTAGCTTCTGTATATCTCATTGCTGCAGCACTATCTCCATCTACAGAACCAAAATTACCATGACCATCTACTAACATATATCTCATTGAGAAATCTTGTGCCAATCTAACTAAAGCATCATAAACAGAAGAATCACCATGTGGATGATACTTACCTAAAACATCTCCAACTATTCTTGCACACTTTCTATACCCCTTATCAGGATATAAGCCCAATTCTTGTAGTGAATATAGTATTCTTCTGTGTACTGGTTTCAAACCATCTCTTACATCTGGCAATGCACGCCCAACTATAACACTCATAGCATAATCTATATAACATCTCTTCATTTCCTGATTAATATCTACAGGTATGACTTTTCCTTCATTAAAATTCATGTACTTCACCTCGTATTAGTACTAAATATCTAAGTTACTTACTTTCTTAGCATTTTGTTGTATAAACTCTCTTCTAGGCTCTACTTTGTCTCCCATAAGTATAGTAAATATTTCATCTGCTGCCATAGCATCTTCTACAGTAGCTTTTAATAATATTCTCTTTTCTGGATCCATTGTAGTATCCCATAATTGTTCAGCATTCATTTCTCCAAGTCCTTTGTATCTTTGAATACTAGTTGAACTGTCTTTTCCTCCAAATTCATCAAGTAATGTTTCTAATTCTTGATCTGAATATGCATAAGCTTCTTTCTTACTTTTACTCACTTTATATAGTGGAGGTTGTGCAATATATACATGCCCACCTTCTATTAAATCTCTCATATATCTATAGAAAAATGTTAATAATAAAGTTCTTATATGAGCTCCATCAACATCGGCATCTGTCATAATTATTATTCTATTATATCTTATTTTTTCAATATCAAAATCTGATCCAATTCCAGCGCCAAATGCTGTAATCATAGACCTTATAGTATCTGCATTTAATATTCTATCTAATCTTTGTTTTTCAACATTTAATATTTTACCTCTTAATGGTAAAATAGCTTGGAATTTTCTGTTTCTTCCTTGCTTAGCTGATCCACCTGCCGAATCTCCTTCGACTATATATATTTCACATTCTCTAGGGTCTTTAGATGAGCAATCAGCAAGTTTTCCTGGTAGAGCTGAACGTTCTAATACAGACTTTCTAGTTAATTCTCTTGCTTTTCTAGCTGCATCCCTAGCTCTAGCTGCCATTAATGCTTTATCTATAATTATTTTACCAATCGCTGGATTTTCTTCTAGGAATATTCCTACACTTTCTCCAACTATTGAATCAACAATTCCTCTAACTTCACTATTTCCTAATTTTGTTTTTGTCTGTCCTTCAAATTGAGGTTCTCCTATTTTAACAGATATTACAGCTGTTAATCCTTCTCTTATATCATCTCCAGACAAGTTCTTGTCGTTTTCTTTTAAATGACCAAATTTTTTGGCATAATCATTCAAAACTCTAGTAAGTGCTGTTTTGAATCCTACTAGATGGGTTCCCCCTTCAATTGTATCTATATTATTTGCAAAAGAAAATATATTTTCATTGTATCCATCATTATATTGGAGTGATACCTCTACAGAAATTCCATCTTTAAGCCCCTCAACATAAATAGGATCTTTGTGTAATGCTTCTTTATTTCTATTTAAGTAAGTAACAAAAGATTTTATTCCACCTTCATAATGAAATACTTCAGTTTTATTATCTCTATTATCTATTAAAGTGATATTTATTCCTTTATTTAAGAAAGCTAATTCTCTTAATCTTTGTGAAAGAATATCAAAATCATATACTATTTCATCAAATATATCATCATCTGGCTTAAAGTATACTATAGTTCCTGTCTCTTCCGTATCTCCAACTACATTTAAATCACTAAGAACCTTACCACATGAATATTCTTGTTGCCAAAGATGCCCTTCTCTTTTTACTGTTACTATACACTTCTTTGATAGTGCATTAACTACAGATGCACCAACTCCATGTAAACCACCAGAAACCTTATAGCCGCCTCCACCAAACTTACCTCCAGCATGCAATATTGTCATAATAACTTCAACTGTTGGCTTTTGCATTTTAGGATGCATTCCTACTGGCATACCTCTTCCATCGTCTTCAACTTGTATTGAATTATCCTCATTAATAGCTACTTTAATATTTCTACAATATCCTGCCAAAGCTTCATCTATACTATTATCAACAATTTCATAAACTAGGTGATGTAATCCCCTGGAACTAGTGCTTCCAATATACATACCTGGTCTTTTTCTAACTGCCTCTAATCCCTCTAAAACCTGTATCTGACTTTCATCATAATTTTGTTTATTTTGTTCCAACATAGATTCCTCCTAAAAAATTATCAATAATTAAACAAAAAAAGTTTAATTATTGCGCTTACGGGTTATAATCCATATACGTTCTTTTACTTAATGTAGCTGATGATATTTGTGATAAATATATCTTACTTTTTTTATTTACTTCTGCTACAACATAAGATTTTGGTGTTTCATCTGTTATCCTTTCTACAAATCCATCTTCTTCTGCCATTCTTAAAAATTGATTTGTATCTGAACCATACATTGTAGTTTCTAAATCAAAAATTCCTATAATATCTTTAATAGGAACAGTAACATTTTCTCCTAAATGCAAAAACATGAATCATTCCTCCTCTAAACAGATATTTTTCCATCATTTACTACAAATACTTTAGAGTTTGAATCTAAATACTCATTTATATCTGATATACCAGTGCAAGTAATAATTGTTTGGATATCTTTAATAGTACTTAAAACATATCTCTTTCTATTAAAATCTAACTCTGACAAAACATCATCTAATAATAAAACTGGATATTCTCCATTAACTTCTTTTATTATATTTAATGATGAAAACTTCATTGTTAAAACTGCAGTCCTTTGTTGGCCTTGTGATCCAAAGCTTTTTGTATCTACATTATTGATAAATACTAAAAAATCATCTCTATGTGGTCCTATTGTAGAAATTCCTTTTTCAATATCTTTTTTCCTACTTTTCTTTAACTGTTCATAAAATTCACTTTTTATATTATCAAAATTTTTAATAGATGTTTGATATTTAAATTTTATCTCCTCTTTACCTAAAGTAATCTCATTATGAATATTTTTACTATACTTGTTTAACTTATTTATATAATTTATCCTTTCTCTAATTATGTATTCTCCATAATTTATTAGTTGTTCATCATATACATCAATCATTTCTTCACTTGAATTTCTACTCTTCAGTACAATATTTCTTTCATTTATGACTTTGTTATACTGAACAAGATTATAATAATAAGTCTTATTTAATTGACACAGTTCCATATCCATAAATCTTCTTCTTATACCAGGCGACTCTTTTATAATCTTTAAATCTTCTGGAGAAAACATAACAACATTAAATGTTCCAAAAAGTTCACCAATTTTGTTAATCTTTATGGAATTTACTGATATGGCTTTTTTACCATCTTTTAATATGCCAATATCTATTCTTTTATCTAATCTATCCTTACCTACGCTTAAGCTAATAAATGCCCTGTCAGAACTCCAATTAATTAATTCCTTATCTCTTGAAGTTCTATGAGATTTAGCAAATCCACAATAATAGATTGATTCCAAAATATTTGTTTTTCCTTGGGCATTATCTCCTATAAAAACATTGACATTACTACCAAATTCAATATTTAGCTCTTTGTAATTCCTATAATTCATTAACATTAATTTTTTAATAAACATAAATATACACCCATATAATTATATCATAATAGACAAATAAACACCCACATTTATAAAATTATCTTAATCTTAAACAATTTTATAACTTTCACCATCAAAAGATACAATGTCATTTATCCTTAGTTTTTTTCCTCGTTGAGTACATACTTCACCATTAACTTTTATTAATTCATCAGTTATGTACATTTTAGCCTCTGTTCCCATAGATGCTATTCCACACCATTTTAAAAAAGCATCTAATTTTATGAATTCTGTATTAATTTTTATTTCCTTCAATTCAATTTTGCATAAACACTGTATATTTATGCACTCCTCCTATCTAATTAATCTTACAGGCAACACTAGATATTTATATGAATCAGTTTCTTTACCCTTTATAATACATGGGGTTACACTAGATGTCATTTCCATAACAACATTTTCATCTTCCATATTCTTAAGAACATCTAAAAGATATCTTGAGTTAAATGCAATTTGAACGCCTTCTCCTTGCAGATTTATTCCAACTTCTTCTCTTACCTTTCCCAATTGAGAATTAGATGTTATAACTAAGGTATCTTCTTGAAATTCTAATTTTATCAAATTGCTATTTCCTTCTTTAGCCATTAGTGATGCTCTTTCAATTCCATTTTGAAATTGTTGTTTATTTACTTCAACTAATAATTTATGTTCTTGTGGTAATAAAGAATTATAACTTACATATTTTCCATCAAGTAATCGTGATATTATTTTTGTTTGTTCTAAGTTAAACAATATATGATTATTAGTGAATGTTATGTTTACTATAGAATCTATATCCTCTAATATTTTTGATACTTCATTTAAAGTTTTCCCAGGAATGACAATTTCTATATCAAAGTCACTATCTAAATATTCAGTTTTTAGTGCTAATCTATAACCATCTAAAGCAACTAAATTTAATTTTCTATTTTTTAGTTCGAATAATATTCCTTGTAAAATTGGTCTTGTTTCATCTTGAGCTATAGCAAATGCTGTACTTTTAATCATGTTTTTTAATATATTTTGTGGTACTTGAATTTGTTTTTCCTCATCAATATTAGGTAGTGATGGAAATTCTTCATAATTCATATATACTACATTAAAAACTGATTTTTGGCATGATATTTGTACTGTATCATTTTCAATAATTTCAATTCTTACATCTGAATTGGGAAGTTTTCTTATGATTTCACCAAATATCTTAGAATCTATAACTACAGTTCCTTCTTCTATAACATCAGCTTCTACTTTTGTTTCAATAGCTACATCCATATCAGATCCTATTAATGTTAATCCTTCTTTACTAGCATTTATATAAATACCTTCTAATATTGGCATTGTTGACTTTCCTGTAATTGCTTTTTGAGTAATTAATATTCCTTCTTGTAATTTTTGTTTTTCACATAAAAATATCATGTAATAACCTCCTAATTTATTAACAGTTTAAAATATCTATAAATAGAATAGATATATATAATATTTAGTAATAGTAGTAGTAGGGGATGTGGATTTGTTGATAAGTACTTATAGATAAGTAATAGCAACAAAATATTATAAAAAAATAGTGTGGATAAGTAAGTAACAAAATGCATACCTTATCCACAGTATTAACTAGAAAAACTTTTTTAAGAAGTTATCCACAGGTTTGTATAATGTTATTATACACAGATGTGGATTAGTTTTGGGTTAATTTTTTGGTTATATCTTCAATTGTCTTCTGTAAGTTTTCATCACCATTGAGATTATCTGAAATTTTCTCATAGGCATGTATTACAGTAGTATGATCCCTTCCACCAAATTCTTCACCTATTTTAGGTAGAGACATATCTGTTAGTTTTCTACTTAAATACATTGCTATTTGTCTTGGATAAGCTACATTTCTAGTTCGTCTTTGAGATTTCAATTCCTCAACTCTTAAGTTAAAATAGCTGGCAACAATATCTTGTATTAAACTAATTGTTATATTTTTTCCTTGTTTTTTAGAAATTATATCTTTTAATGCTTCAGTAGCTAAATCAACAGTTATTTCTCTATTAGTTAGAGATGAATATGCTACTATTCTTATAAGTGCACCTTCAAGTTCTCTTATATTAGATTTTATTTTAGTAGCAATATAAACCATAACTTCATTTTCAACATTTAAATTTTCAACATCAGCTTTCTTTTTTAATATTGCCATTCTAGTTTCAAAGTCTGGGATTTGAATATCTGCTATTAACCCCCATTCAAATCTTGATCTAAGTCTATCTTCTAATGTAGGAATTTCTTTTGGTGGTCTATCTGATGATAGAATTATTTGTTTATTTGCATCATGTAATTCATTAAATGTATGGAAAAATTCTTCTTGAGTTCTTTCTTTTCCAGCAATAAATTGAATATCGTCAATTAAAAGGATATCCACATTTCTATATTTATTTCTAAATTCTTCATTTTTATCATCTTTTATAGAATTAATTAATTCATTTGTAAACTTTTCAGATGAAACGTAAACAACCTTGGCATTTGGGTTGTTTTGTAATATGTAATGACCTATGGCATGCATTAAGTGTGTTTTGCCAAGTCCAACTCCCCCATATATAAATAATGGATTATATGCTTTAGCTGGAGCTTCTGCTACAGCTAAAGATGCAGCATGTGCAAATCTATTACTATTTCCTATAACAAAAGAATCAAATGTATATTTAGGATTTAATGTTGTAGACATCTCATCATTAACTATTATGGATTTAGATTCTTTCTTAGGTTGTTCTTTTATAGTTTCCTCAGGGTTTAAATCTGATGCAATTAAAAATTCAATTTTGTATAGTTTTGAACATATGGCTTTTATAGAGTTTGCAACTAAATCTTTATATCTTTTTTCAAGAATATCTTGAGTAAATGAATTGGGAACACTAATTTTTATAGTATTTGAAGATATAGAAATTGGTTCACAACTCTTTATCCAAGTATTGAAGCTTACTTCGCTCATTTCGCTTTTTATAATATCTAGGGTTTTTCGCCATAGTTCCTTTAGATCAGTTTCCATGTGGTATCCTCCAAAAATATTTTTAGCTTAAATAAACATAAATTTTAAATATCAACAGACTAAGTAACAGTATATGTTGATAACTTAATTTATGTTTATAATGTTAACTAAAATTAGTAACATGTTGATAAACTTACTGAGTAATAAATGGTATAATAAGTTATCAACAGGTGATAGAATTATTTTATTAACAGCTTAAAAACTGCATAAAAAGGACTAAAAATAGTCAAAATAAAAAAAGATTTCATAAATAATATTAAAAATAAACAAGTTATACACAGTATTGTCCACAGGTGTGGATAACTTTTATTTTTTCACAAGTTATTCACAATCTATTTATAATAATATCATATACGAATGATAGTATTCAATAAGTTATCCACAAAAAAACTATTAATATAATAAATTATCAACAAGTAACAACATTCTTGACACATTTAGGGTATATATATATAATTAATTAGTAAATGAAAATGATAAATATAGTTATTGCTATAAATATTTGAGTCGAAGGGGGTGCAGTGATAATGTTCATGACATACCAACCTAAAAAGAGACAAAGAAAAAAAGAACATGGTTTTAGAAAGAGAATGAAGACTCAATCAGGAAGAAATGTTCTTAAGAGAAGAAGACAAAAAGGTAGAAAAAAATTAACAGCATAAGGGCCGCAATTTGTGGCCTTTTTTCTGCAAATGCAGGAAAAAAAGGAGTATAGAAATACCTATGGTTTACAGATTGAAAAAAAACAATGAATTTCGTATTGTATATAGGAAGGGAAAATCATTTTCTAATGATCTTTTAGTTCTATATATACTTAAAAATAGAAGAAACAGAGATAAGCAAGAAAACCAATATAATAGATTAGGAATTTCTGTTAGTAAAAAAGTAGGAAATAGTGTAGTTCGAAGTAGAAGCAAAAGATTGATAACTGAAAGCTATAGATTAAAACTAATGAATCTTAAACAAGGATATGATCTTGTATTTGTTGCTAGAACTAAAATAAAGGATAAGGATTATCATCAAGTGGATAAGGCTGTTAACAATTTGATAAAGAAGGCAGGCTTACATAGTAATGAAGAAGGTAATGATAGGACTAATTAAATTTTATAGGAAAAGAATATCACCAATGAGTGCACCAAGATGCAAATACATTCCAACATGTTCACAATATGCTATTGATGCTATTGAGAAGCATGGAGCAATTAAAGGTGGATGTATGGCGTGTTGGCGTATTTTAAGATGTAATCCTTTCAGTAAAGGTGGCTTCGATCCTGTTAAATAAATTATAGTAAATAGGAGGAGAATAAATATGATGACTTTATTTGCTCCAATAACAAATGTCTTTAAAGAAGTATTTTTATGGCTTCATGATTTTGTTGTTGGTTTAGGGGTAACGGGTGGTTTGTCATATGTATTGGCAATTACAATATTGACAATTGTAATTAGAGGCTGTTTATTGCCGTTTAATATAAAATCTGCTAATTCAATGAGAGGGATGCAGGAAATACAACCTGAGGTTAAAAAACTTCAGGAAAAGTATAAAGGTGATCCACAAAGAGCAAATGCAGAATTGATGAAATTATATAAAGAGAGAAATGTTAGTATGACTGGTGGTTGTGTCCCTGCATTATTACCACTTCCAATACTTATGGCTCTTTACTATGCATTTTATAATATTGACATAAATGAATCTTTTTTATGGATTAATAGTTTAGGTGCACCAGATCAGCTTCATATTTTGCCAATATTTGCAGCGTTATCAACATACTTACCATCATATTTGATGGGTAAAGCAACTCCAAACAATGGAGAAGGTGCTATGAATATGGGACCAATGAATATTGGTATGTCATTAATGATGGGATTTATGGCTTGGAATTTTAAATCAATATTAGTTATATATTGGGTTTTAGGTGGAGTGATTCAATTAGCTACTACGTATTTCATTAATTACAAACCAGCTATGGCTAAGAAAAATGAAGTAATGGAAGTTGAAGCCGAAAAAGAAGCTACTAGGGCTCCTAAATTTGTTATGCCTGATTATGATGAGACTAACAAGTCAAGTAAAAAGAAGAAAAAGAAGAAGTAAGTATCAGTGTTTCAGTATTTTAGAGGTGGGTGAATGTTATATGAAATCAATTGATGTTATTGGAAAAACCGTTGAAGAAGCTTTAAGTAAGGCTTTGGACCAATTAAAGGTAACAAATGATAAGGTTGAAGTTGACATAATTGATGAAGGTTCTAAAGGGTTATTTAACTTAATAGGAGCAAAGCCAGCTAAGATTAAGGTTACTTTAAAGGCAGATTATAAAGATGATGCAAAAAACTTTTTAATTAAGGTTCTAAAGTGTATGAATGTAAATGCTGAAGTTGTTATTAGAGAAGAAGAAGATACTATTAATATAAATATTGTAGGAGAGAAGATGGGGTCTGTCATTGGATATAGGGGAGAGACTTTAGATTCTCTGCAATACTTAGTATCTTTAGTTGTTAATAAAAATCATGAGCAAACATATAAGAGAGTTATTTTAGATGCTGAAAATTATAGAAAAAAGCGTGAAGAAACATTAAAAAGAGTAGCTGAAAAAACTGCATATAAAGTGAGAAAAAGCAAAAGGCCATTTAAGCTTGAACCTATGAATCCATATGAGAGAAGAGTTATTCACTCAGCACTTCAAAATTATGCTGACATAAAAACATTTAGTGAAGGGGAAGAACCTTTTAGAAGGATTGTAGTAGACATTAAGAGAAATTAATACAAAGCTATCTCAAGATAGAATTAATAGTTCTATTTTGGATGGCTTACTTTTTTGAAGAAATTTTATTTATAAATATTTAGATAAAAGATAATAGTTTTTTTATAAAGCTATCTTCTCCTCGCATTTTATCAGCATATTCTTCAGAATATAACCATATATATGGTCAAGAATATTACCATATATATGGTGAAGGAATTAATTATTGCAAATTTCAACTTAACTTATAGGAATAAAGATTTATTTTTTAGGTTTCAAATATTGAGTATATAAGGATAATATTATAAATATATTTAAAAGTTTTATATATCGTATTTCTTTGACTTATGTATTATTGTTTTGTAAAATGTATAGTAGTTTAATAGGAGTACAATAATTAAGATAAATACTTCTAAGGAGGATAAACTAATGAAAGAGTTTGATACTATCTGTGGTATTGCTACGCCAATTGGTGAAGGTGGTATCTCAATAATAAGAATATCTGGAAACAAAGCTTTAGATATAACAAGTAAAATTTTTAAAGGTATAGGAGATTTTTCAGTTAAAAATATGAAAAGTTATACTATGCATTATGGTTATATTTATGAAATTAATTCTGAAAATAGAATAGATGAAGTTATTATTAGCTATATGAAAGGGCCTAAGAGTTTCACAGCTGAAGATGTAGTTGAAGTAAATTGTCATGGAGGAGTTATATCAACTAATAAAGTGTTAGAAGAAATAATAAAGGCTGGTTGTAGAATTGCAGAGCCAGGTGAATTTACAAAAAGGGCATTTTTAAATGGAAGAATAGATTTAACTCAAGCAGAAGCTGTAATAGATATAATAAGAGCTAAAACTGACTTGTCAATGAAATCAGCTTTAATTCAGAGTTCAGGGCATCTTTCCCGGGAAATAAATAGGCTTAGAGAATATATGTTAAATACACTAGCTTTGATTGAGTATTCAATAGATTTTACTGAAGATGATGAGGAAGTTGATGAAAGTATTCCAATTAGGATATTAGAGCAAATTGATAAAGCTATAGCAGAGATGAATTTGTTAATTAAGAGTGCAGATGAAGGTAGAATTATAAGGGATGGATTAAGTTTGGCTATTATAGGAAAACCAAATGTAGGAAAATCATCATTATTAAATACATTACTTAAAGAAAAAAGAGCAATTGTTACGGATATACCAGGAACTACGAGAGATGTAATTGAAGAATTTATAAATTTAGATGGAATTCCTGTGAAGATTATTGATACTGCTGGAATTAGAGAAACTGAAGATATTGTTGAGAAGATAGGTGTAGAGAGATCTAAGAAAAAAATTGATGAAGCAGATTTAATAATTTTAGTTCTTGATTCATCAAGAAAGTTAGATCAAGAAGATGAAGAGATAATTCGATATGTTAATGATAAGAAGTATGTAGTTCTTTTGAATAAGGTGGATTTAGATTCACAAATAGCTGATGAAGAGTTAAAAGGATTAAGTGAAATAGTCAAAATTTCGGCTATGTCAGGATATGGAATTGATGATTTAAAGAATAGGATAAAAGATATGTTCTTTAGTGGAGAGGTTGACACTGAAAGTCTTATAATTTCCAACAATAGGCATAAACAGGCGTTATATAGAGCTTTAGAAAATTGCAATTTAGCTAAAGAAAAAGTTAAGCTGAATGAATATTTAGATTTGATTTCTATATATGTAACTTCAGCAATGAAATCATTAGGAGAAATTACTGGAGATGAGCTTGAAGAAGATTTAATAAATAAGATATTTAGTGAATTTTGTGTAGGAAAGTAGGTGGAATAGTGAATTATAATGGAGGAGAATTTGATATCATAGTTGTTGGAGCAGGTCATGCAGGGTGTGAGGCTTCTTTAGCAGCTGCAAGAATGGGGTTTAGTACTTTAGTATGTACTATAAACTTAGATTCTATAGGAATGATGCCTTGTAATCCCAATATAGGGGGAACTGCTAAAGGCCATTTAGTAAGGGAGATTGATGCACTAGGTGGAGAAATGGGTATTAATATTGATAATACATTTATTCAGTCAAGAATGTTGAATACATCAAAAGGTCCAGCAGTACATTCTTTAAGAGCGCAAGCTGATAAAATGAAATATCAACATAGAATGAAGAGAGTTTTGGAAGAGCAAGAAAATCTTCAAATTAAGCAAATTGAAGTTACTAAATTATTAGTAGAGAATAAAAAGATATGTGGTGTGGTAACAAAAAACGGAGCTACATATAAATGTAAAGCTGTAATTTTAGCAACTGGTACATATTTAAGAGGAAAAATAATTATAGGAGAGATAAGTTATAGTGGAGGCCCAAATGGATTATTTCCAGCTAATGACCTTTCACAATCCTTATTAGATTTAAATATAAATTTAAGAAGATTTAAGACAGGTACACCAGCTAGAATTAATAAACGTTCAGTTGATTTTTCGAAGATGATTGAACAAGGTGGGGATGAAAATATAGTTCCATTTTCATTTATGAGTGAGGACATAACTAGGGATCAAGTTTCTTGTTATCTTACTTATACAAGTGAAGAAACTCATAATATTATACGAGAAAATATAGGAAGGTCTCCAATATATAATGGATCTATAAAAGGTATTGGACCAAGGTATTGTCCATCTATAGAAGATAAAGTAATGAGATTTCCAGATAAAACTCAGCATCAAATATTTATTGAACCAGAGGGAGAAGATACATTAGAGATGTATGTGGGGGGGATGAGTTCCTCTCTTCCAGAAGAGGTTCAAATTAAAATGCTTAGAACTTTACCTGGACTTGAAAATGTAGAAATGATGAGAACAGCATATGCTATTGAGTATGATTCAATAGATCCAACTCAATTAAATCCAACATTAGAGTTTAAGAATATTCAAGGGCTTTATGGAGCAGGTCAGTTAAATGGAAGTTCAGGATATGAAGAGGCTGGAGCTCAAGGACTAGTGGCAGGAATAAATGCAGCATTAAAAATAAAGGGCAAAGAACCATTAATTTTAACACGTTCAGATGCATATATTGGTGTTTTGATTGATGATTTAGTAACTAAGGGGACAAATGAACCATATAGAATGATGACTTCTAGAGCTGAATATAGACTTCTTTTAAGACAAGATAATGCTGATTTTAGGTTAACAGAAATTGGGCATAATGTTGGGTTAGTTAGTGAAGAAAGATACTCAAAGTATATAGATAGAAAAAAGAATATTGAGGAAGAAATAGAAAGAATAAAAAATCTTCAAATCACAAATAAAAAAGAAGTAAATGAATTTTTAGCAACACTAGGTTCTGCACAATTAAGAAAACCAACAAGTTTATATGAACTAATTAAGAGAACAGAATTAGATTATTTTTCTTTAGAGCCATTAGATATAGACAGAGAGAAGTTTGGTAAAGATGTAGGGGAACAAGTGAATATTATTGCAAAATATGAAGGCTATATAGCAAGTCAATTAGAACAAGTTGGACAATTTAAAAAGTTTGAAAAGAAGTTAATTCCAAGTGATATTAATTATTCACATGTTAATGGATTAAGAACTGAAGCTATTCAAAAGTTGAGTAGTATAGAGCCGATAAGTATTGGGCAAGCATCAAGAATTTCAGGTGTTTCTCCTGCAGATATTTCTGTACTGTTGATTTATTTAGAACATAGATATGGAAAGAATAAGGATTAGTTTAAGCTCAGGAGGTTAATTATGAGTTTTTATGAATTAATGAAAAAAGCAGCTAATGATGTTAATATGTCATTAAGTGAAGAGCAATATAAAAAGTTTATTAAATATATGCATCTTGTTCAAGAATGGAATACAAAAATTAATCTTACTGCGATAACTGAAGATGAAGAATTTATAAAGAAGCATTTTATTGATTGTATTAAGGCTTTTAAATGTGAAAAACTTAAAGAAGCTAAAACATTAATTGATGTAGGTACAGGAGCTGGATTTCCTGGGATTCCAATAGCAATTATGAAAGACAATATTCATGTTACATTATTAGATTCGCTTAATAAAAGAATTAATTTTTTAAATTTAGTAGTTAGTGAATTAAATTTGAAAAATGTTAAAACTATTCATTCTAGAGCAGAAGATGGTGCAAGAGTTAAAGAATTGAGAGAAAATTTTGAGGTGGCTACTTCGAGAGCTGTGGCAAATATGACAGTATTATCGGAATTTTGTCTTCCTTATGTAAAGGTTGATGGTTATTTCATAGCATTAAAAGGTCCTGCTATTGAAGATGAATTAAAAGAGTGTAAAAATGCACTTGGAGTATTAGGTGGAAAACTTCAAAATGTAATAGAATTAGAAATAGAAGATACTGATTTAAAGCATAATATTGTTGTTGTAAATAAAGTAAAAGAATGTCCTACATCCTATCCAAGGAAAGCTGGAATTATAACAAAAAAACCATTAAAATAGTTTATTATAAAGGTATAAATAGAAATGTTGCTGAAAAAGCAAATGTAAAAAGAAGGAAAAAAGTAAATATTATAGAATTTATACATAGATGAATATGTAAAGGATAAGGGTGGTTTGGGTAATATGAGTAATGAAATAATTATGGTAAAGATTGATGATATAATTCCTAATATGTATCAGCCACGAAAATATTTTAAAGAAGAAGCATTAATGGAACTTTCACAATCAATTAAAGAACATGGAATAATACAACCTTTAACTGTTAGAAAAAGAGGAGAAATTTTTGAGCTTGTTGCTGGAGAAAGACGTTGGAGAGCATCCAGATTAGCAGGATTATTTGAAGTACCTTGTGCAGTAGTTGATATTTCAGATACAAAATCAGCACAAATTGCTTTATTAGAAAATCTTCAAAGGGAAGATCTAAATTTTGTTGAAGAAGCAGAAGCATATTATAATTTAATTCAAGATCATAATTTTACTCAAGAAGAAATAGCTACAAAAATGGGAAAAAAGCAATCAACAATAGCTAATAAATTAAGATTGTTAAAATTATCTTCAAAAGTTAGAAGTTTATGTTTAGAAAATGAACTTACAGAAAGACATGCAAGAGCATTGTTAAGTGTACCAGATGAGGAACTTCAATTAAAGATAGTTGAAGTGGTTATAAGTAAAGGATTAAATGTAAAAAAAACAGAAGAACTTATAAATAAAGAATTATTAAAACTTGCAGGTAAACAATTAAACGGAAAAGGGAAAGAGAAAGTTAAATCTGTTTTTCCAGCAAAACTATACGTTAACACAATAAAACAAGTATTTGATAAGTTTAATATACCTGCTGCATATAAATTTGATGAAAAAGATGAATACATACAAATAACAGTGAATATTCCCAAAAATAAAAAATAAATTTTATTCAGTAGTATTATATTTATTAGAAGTATATAATACTACTTTTTTTTCTAAAATTTCTTTTAATATTATACATTTATATATATAATATTAATATGGAGAGGGGGTGTAGCTCTAATATTTAGAGCTCTATATATGAAGGTAGTTTGTATATTTAACCAAAAAGGTGGCGTTGGAAAAACAACCACTAATATTAATTTATGTTCCTATTTAGCGATGGAAGGGTATAAGGTTTTAACTTTAGATATAGATCCCCAAGGAAATACTACTAGTGGGCTAGGATTAGACAAGAAAAATCTAGAGTTATCTATGTATGATGTATTAACTTCAGATATAAAACTTAGAGATGTTGTTATAAAGAGTGATTTAATTCAGAATTTATCAATAGCACCATCAACTATGGAGTTGGCAGGTGCAGAAGTTGAAATGATAGGAAGAGAGAATAGAGAGCAAATTCTTATTAACAAGATAAATGAAGTTGGTTCTGAGTATGACTTTGTATTTATAGATTGTCCTCCTTCACTAGGTGTTTTGACCATTAATGCACTAACATGTTGTAATTCAGTTCTTATTCCAATACAATGTGAATTCTATGCATTAGAAGGGGTAAGTCAACTGGTTAATACAATACAATTAGTAAAGAAATCATTGAATAAGGATTTGGAAATTGAAGGGGTCTTAATGACAATGTATGATTATCGTACTAATTTAAGTAATGAGGTGTATAAGGAAGTAGAAAAATATTTTAATGAATTGATGTTTAAGAACACTATTCCAAGAAATATTAGATTAGCTGAATCTCCAAGTTTTGGACTTCCTATTATGCTATATGATGAGAAATGCAAAGGGGCTGAAGCTTATCTAAACTTTACAAAAGAATTTTTAGAAAGGCAGAATTTATAGGTGGGTTTTATGAGTAAAAAATTTGCTTTGGGAAAGGGGCTTGGAGCACTTATTCCAGATGATGTTCAAAATGAAGAGTCATCAAATAGTTTATTAATTTCATTAAATAAAATTAAAAGCAATAGTGATCAACCAAGAAAAACATTTGATAATGATAAAATTGTTGAATTAGCTGAGTCTATTAAGCACCATGGTATAATTCAACCATTGATATTGAAACAACAAGGTAAGGATTACATAATAGTAGCTGGAGAAAGAAGATGGCGTGCTGCTAAAATTTTAGGCTTAAAAGAAGTTCCTGCAATAGTAATGGATTTAACAGATAAACAGGTATTAGAAATATCTCTAATTGAAAATATTCAACGTCAAGATTTAAATCCAATTGAAGAAGCTTTAGCATATAAAAAGTTATTAAATGATTTTAATATTACACAAGAAGAATTAAGTAAGAGAATTGGCAAATCGAGAACAGCAATAACCAATAATATGAGACTAATCAACTTAGATAGTAGAGTTCAACAATATATTATAGAAGGTGTCATTTCAGAAGGTCATGGAAGGACTTTATTGGGAATATTAGATGGTGATTTACAATATGAAATGGCTCAAAAGGTTATTGATGAGAATCTTTCTGTTAGAGAATTAGAAAAATTAGTTAAGAATTTTTTAAATGGTATTAATGCAAAAGAAAAAGATAATAGTAGTAATAAAAATGAATTAAATCCATATTATAAAGATGTGAGGGATAAACTACAAGATTATTTTGGAACAAAGGTTAATTTAAGTAGCAAAAATAATAAAGGTAAAATTGAAATAGAATATTATTCTGAAGAAGATCTTCAGAGGATATTAGATATAATTAATGTATAAATGTTTCACGTGAAACATTTTATGAAAGGATGAAAATCGTTTTGGAAAGTATTATAAGTAATTTTAATGATTATGTTCCATATGTCATAGTAGGAATGTCAGTAATTATACTACTATTATTTATATTGGTGATAGTTTTATTGAAAGCAGTGAATAGATTAGAAAATAGATATAGAAAGTTAATGAGAGGAACTTCTAATAAAAACTTAGAAGAACTATTAATTAATGAATTAGAGAGCATTGAGAAAGCAAATAAAAACTCAAAGGAAGCATTAGATAGATGTGATAGTATGAGAGAAAAAATAAAAGATTGTGTGCAAAAAGTTGCAATAATGAGATATAAAGCTTTTGAAGATGTTGGAAGTGATTTAAGTTTTTCAGTAGCTATTTTGGATGGAAATAATGATGGAGTAATGCTAACAGGGATTTATGGAAGACAGGAAAGTACTACTTATGCTAAACCTATTGATAAAGGAATATCAAGATATGATCTTTCAGAAGAAGAAGTATATGTATTAAATGAAGCAAATAATAAAAGAAAAAAATAAAAGAGATGGATTTAATCCATCTCTTTTGCTTTTCCTTTTTATATTATATATTAGGAAAAGTAATGATTTCTTGGACATCTTGTGCTGATGAGTTATTATTACCTGATGATTTTAAAATAAAGTGATATATTCCAGAAGACACACAATCAGCTAAAGTCATTACTGTATATAATTTTGTGTTTTGTAAAACCATAAATTCAAAACTACCAGATATATTAACAATACCAGTTATGCTCATATCACCAATTGGTGGAAGATTTTTATTAACAGCTAATCCAGGATGTAATGGAACTTTATCAATAAATATTTTTCCTATATTCTGAAAACTTCCTAAGCAAGCATCAATTGCAATTATAAAAGGATTTTCAAAATTTTCATATATCCTATTAATAATAATTTCTATGTTTTTAGAGTGAATTGGATTTGCTAGGTTACCATAAATATAGAAGTTTTTTTTCTTAAGATATCTCAATTTATAACCAATTAAAGGTCCTAATGAATCACCAGTTGATCTATCAGTTCCTATGCATAAGAAAATTATGTTTCTATTAGATTTTATAATAGGTTTAAGTTCATTATATAAATAATCTCTGATTTTAATAAATGAATCAGGTTCAGTAGAATCAACATTAAAACATGTACTCATAATACAACCTCCTCTATTGAAAATTATTTCCACTAAAGAAGGTTGTTATGCAGTAATTTATAAATTTTCTTCTACTTTGTTAAGTATATTAAGAGTATTATATATATCTTCTTTTGAATTAAAATAACTCAAACTTAATCTAACTGCTCCTGCTGGATATGTTCCAATAGATTTGTGAGCTAATGGAGCACAATGCAATCCAGATCTCGTTTTTATACCATTAATGTCTAATAAATAAGATAGTTCAGAAGGATCCAAATTAGTATTGTTTATAGACAAGCAAGTTGTTGAATTAATATTATTCAAATCACCATAAACTTCAAAGTTTTTAATATTTAATATACCATCAAGAAGAATAGAACGAAGATAGCTTACTTTTTCTTTTATTGTATTGATTCCTGTATTTTTAATGAAATCTATGCCTGTAGATAAACCAACAATCCCAGGCATGTTCATTGTACCAGATTCAAATTTATCAGGTAGAAAGGTAGGTTGTTCTAGTGAATAAGATAAACTACCAGTTCCACCACTAAATGTAGGAGAACATTCTGAATTTAGTTTATCATCAATTATAAAACCTCCTATGCCTTGAGGCCCAAATAAGCTTTTATGTCCAGTAAACGCAATAGCACTAGCATTTATTTCATTTATATCAATATCCAATACACCAGCTGATTGAGCAGAATCGATAATAAAAAATATATTATACTTGCAACAAATACTACCAATAGACTTAATATTTTGAATTGAACCAGTAACATTTGAAGCATGAGAAATAATACACATTTTTGTATTAGGTTTAATCATATTCTCAATATCTTCTGGAATAATAAACCCCATATTATTAGCTTGAACAAAATCAACATCTATGCCTAGTTGCTTAAGGTCGTTTAAAGGTCTCAGGACTGAATTATGTTCCATTGTTGAAGTGATGACATGATCACCAGACGTTAGAGTTCCTCTAATTAACATATTAAGTGAAGAAGTTATATTGTTTGTAAAAATAACATTTTCAGCTTTATTAAAATTGAAAAAATCAGCAATATTCTCCCGAGCTGATAAAAGTTTTCTACTACTATCTAAAGAATTAGAATAATTAGACCTATTAGCATTACCTCCTACATTAACAAGATAATCATAAATTGAATCTACCACACTTTTAGGTTTAGGAAAAGATGTGCTAGCATTATCTAAATATATATTCATAAAACACCTTCTATAATTTTTTTACTAAAATAAACACCATTGTAAAAATAATAATACAAAAGTAAGAATTGAGAAAGTATTTTTTATTATAATTATTAAGATATCTTTATTAAATATAAAAATAATATATAATAAAAATGTACAACTATACGTTTAGGAGGAATATATGGAATATTATATAATTGTTTATAAAAATACACATGATGCTATGATAGCAGAAAAAAAATTAAGCGAATTAAATTTTGATTTTAGAATAATGCCAACTCCAACTTCAATAACTCGAAGTTGTGGAATATGTACTAGGCTTGAAAAAGAAAATCAAGTAATGGATGTAATAAAAAATAAAATAGTTGAATATAAGAATGTATACAAAAAAGATAAAGATGGCTTTAAATTGATTTAAGTTAGGAGATAAAAATGCAGATAAGTTTAAATTGGGAAGATGGAACAATAAATATATGGGGAATCCCTTTTACTATACAGCAAGTAGAAAATGTTGCTCTTAGGGTATTACGTATAATAATAATATTAATATTAATGTGTTTAGTTATAAAAATTGGAAAGAGAATCATAAACAAGTTTGTAGATCAACAAATTAAAAGTAATGCAAGATTTAGTATGGATAATCAGAAAGCAAGGACTATAGGAGGTGTTATGAAGAGCATCTTAAGGTATACAACTTATTTTATAGGGATTTCTATAATAGCTACAGACTTTTTTGGTGGAATGCCAGTTGCAGTGGCTAGTGTAGGTGGTGTTGCCTTAGGTTTTGGAGCACAAAGCCTTGTAAAGGATGTTATTAATGGATTATTCATTCTATTTGAAGATCAATATGGGGTAGGAGATCATATTACTATTGGTAATTTCTCAGGAATAGTTGAGACAATAGGAATAAGAACTACATCAATAAGAGATTTTAGTGGGGGGATACATCTTATACCAAATGGGTCAATAGTACAAATAACAAATCATTCTAAGGGAAATTCAAAATTTACTGTAGATATTGAAGTAGCATATGAAGAGGATACTGATGAAATAATTAGTATAATATCCAAGGTAGCTAAAAAGTTTGAAGAAGAAAATGAAGATGTTGTAGCGCCAGTTGAAGTGTTAGGAATAAATTCAATGAGTCTATCAAAGGCTAATTTAATAATAAGAGTTTCTGGAAGTTGCAAACCACTTAAACAAGGAGGAATGGAAAGAAAGTTAAGAAAAAATATAAAAGATTCTTTAGATGAATATGGAATTAAAGTTCCAAGTTCTAAAGTAGAATAAATATATTAGGAGGGGTAAAGATGATAGAAAATTTTGATTTGGGTGATGTAGTTGAAATGAAAAAACAACATCCTTGTGGAAGTTATGAGTTTGAAGTAATAAGATTAGGGGCAGATATAAAAATAAAGTGTACTGGTTGTGGAAGGATAGTTATGATACCAAGATCAAAATTTGTTAAGGGAGCAAAAAAAATAATTAGAAGCGAAACATAATAAAATACTTGAAAAATGTATTATAAGATGGTAAAATAATAAATTGAAATCCCTGCTGTGTAAAGCACAGCCGTTAGTCCGAGGGGAGGAGGTGAAATAGATGAGAAAGTACGAAACTATATTCATACTAAGCCCATCATTTGATGAAGAAACTGTTAAAGTTAACATCGAAAAGTTTAAGGGTGTAATAGAAAATGGTGGCGGAACTGTTGAAAATGTTGATTTCTGGGGTAAGAGAAAACTTGCTTATGAAATTGCAAAAGTAAACGAAGGTTACTATACATTAGTTAACTTTACTGCTGGTCCAGAATTACCAAGAGAATTAGATAGAATATTCAGAATCACTGATGGAGTTATCAGACATATTATCGTTAAAGAAGAAGCATAATTGGAGGAATTGTAATGAATAAGGTTGTTCTTATAGGAAGACTTACAAAAGATCCAGAATTAAGGTTTGCTGCAGGTAGTGGAACTGCTGTTAGTAGATTCACTGTAGCTATAAACAGACAATTCAAAAAAGATGAAACAGATTTTATTAATTGCGTAGCATTTGGTAAAACTGCTGAAACAATATCTCAATACTTAACTAAAGGTAGGCAAATTGCTGTTACTGGAAGTATTAGAACAGGAAGCTATGATGCTCAAGATGGAACAAAAAGATATACTACAGATGTTGCTGTAGAAAGCTTTGAGTTTATTGGTTCTAATGGTGGTAGAGATAATGCTGATTCATTCAACGGTGGATATGACAATGCTGATTATTCAGCTAAGCCAGCGAACGATGCGTTCAGTGGTGGAAGCTTTAATGACGACATAACTCCTGTAGATGATGGAGATATGCCATTCTAAAAATCAAGGTAAGGAGGTAAATATCATGAGAGATAGCAGAAGACCAGGCGGTAAGATGAGAAGATCTAAGAGAAAAGTATGTGCTTTTTGCGTAGATAAGGCTGAAAATATAGATTACAAAGATGTTGCTAAGCTAAGAAAGTATGTTACTGAAAGAGGTAAGATATTACCAAGAAGAATTTCAGGAACATGTGCAAAGCACCAAAGACAATTAACTGATGCAGTTAAGAGATCAAGAAACATAGCATTATTACCATTCACAACTGAATAGTAACAATGGAGCCTCTGATATATATCAGAGGTTTTTTTTGTTATAAAAAATACTATTACAATATATGTAAAAACAGAGGAACTATTGTTGCATTACTTCACAAAAAAAATTACAATATATATACAAAGAAAAATAGGAGTGGATGGAATGAAGCATAGGGAACTTAATATTATGGCCAATGTGAAAATTATAGAAAACTTGAAGGCTCAACTACTTTGTACTGTTGGAGAATTTTTTAGATTATTAACAAAAGGAAGCAATGTTGCTCAAGATGCAATATTAGACTGTATATCTGGAGCTATAATAATTCTTTATGTATTAGGTAGAAAACTTGGTTACTCTTTACCTGAAATAGATCATGTTATGAAAAATAAATTAGATATGGGAATAAGGGCTGAAGATGAAGTGGAAAGAGAGGGAAAAAGCCTCAGTGAATTAAAGAATTATATAGGCAATAGAAAAGAGTGATATCATGGGAGGCTATGTATGAAAAAAATAATAGAACAGCCATATCTTAAGCAATTAATTCTAATCATAATAATAATGTTTTGTTGGTATTATGAAATCAAATCAGTAGGTACTGTGATATTAATATTATATTTGTTGGATAATTTCTTACTCATTAAGGAATATAAAGATAAAAGTAAGGACAATGAAGAATTTACTGATTACTTAGATAAAAGCTTGTCTGAAAATTTTTGCAACTTAAGTATTCCTGTAGTTTTAACAAATGAATTTGGAGATATAGTATGGGATAATTTAAATTTTAAAAATTTGAACAAGGGAGTATCTCAAGTTGGAAATAATATTACTGGTATAGTAAGAGAAATAAATGTAGATAAATTATTTAAAGGAAAGGTTTTAAATAATCAGAGATTAAATTTTAATAATACACTTTATGATATAAGTTGCAGTAATATTGTAAAGGGAAATGAAAAATTTAAATTAATTTATTTTAATGATGTAACAGATTTAATTGAAGTACAATCATCAAAAGAAGATTTACGAGAAGGGATAGTTCTTGTAGAAGTAGATAATTTAAGTGAAGTTCTGGATGTAACAGATGAAGGAGATAGACCTTTAGTAGTAGCAGAAGTAGAAAGAAAAATAAATTCTTATGCTCAAAAAATTGGAGCTATGATAAAAAAATATGATACTAATAAATATGTGTTATCGGTTCAAGATAAATACATTGAAGATGAGGTTAAAAATAAGTTTAAAATCTTAGATGAAATATCCAAGATAAATAAAGGAAATAAAATGGAATTAACTCTTAGTGTAGGAATTGGGAGAGGTGGAGTATCTCCTTATGAAAATAATACTTTTGCAACTGTTGCTAAAGAACTGGCGTTAGGACGTGGTGGAGACCAAGTAGTAATTAAAAGCAATGAAGACATAAAGTTTTTTGGAGGAAATACCAAAGAAATAGAGAAGAGAACCAGAGTAAGAGCTAGAGTAGTTTCGCATGCATTAAAAGAGTTAATATATGATAGCAGTAATGTATTCATAATAGGACACAATAATCCGGATATGGATTGTTTTGGATCAGCAGTTGCATTATCTTCAGTAATAAGACAGCTCGGGAAAAATTGCAATATAGTATTGAATGATGATATAAATCCTATTGACTATTTTTTAGAGAGATTAAGCAAAAATGAGAAATATAACAATGTTTTTATTTCTGCTGAAGAGGCTAATAAAAATATTGATAATAATACTTTGGTAATAATAGTAGATGTTCATAATAGAAGTTATGTTAGCAATCTTGATATTATAGAAAAGGTAAAGAGAAAAGTAATAATAGATCATCACAGAAGAAGTCCAGACATAATAGAAGGAGCTATGTTAAACTATATTGAAGTATATGCTTCTTCTACATCTGAAATGATTACTGAGATTATTCAATACATAGTAGATAAACCTCAATTATCTAAAGAAGATGCAGAAGGCCTTATGGCAGGAATAGTTATGGATACTAAAGGTTTTTCATTTAAAACTGGAGTTAGGACATTTGAAGCTGCATCATTTTTAAGAAATGAGGGAGCAGATACTGTAGAAGTAAAAAAAATGTTTACAGATAATTTGGAAGACTATCTAGCTATAGCAGAAACAATTAAGGCAGCAAAAGTTGATAAAGAAAAAAGTACAGCTATAGCAGTTTGTCCCAAAAGTGTAGATACAGTAATTGTTGCAAAGGCAGCAGATGAATTATTAAATATATCAGGGATTTTAGCATGTTTTGTTCTTGCAGAAATAGATGGTAATATTTATATAAGTGGTAGGTCTTTGGGAGATATAAATGTACAGGTTGTACTAGAAGCTCTTGGTGGTGGTGGTCATATGAATATAGCAGGAGCTAGATTAGATAGGTATACTATAAAGGAAGCTCAAGAAGTTTTAGAGGTAGCAATATCAAAATATTTAAGGATAGGTGAATAGATATGAAAGTAATTTTATTACAAGATGTTAAGAATATAGGTAAAAAAGGAGATGTAATAAACACATCAGATGGATATGCAAGAAACTTTTTATTTCCAAGGAAATTAGCTCAAGAAGCTACTGAATCAAATCTTCACATTTTAAATAATAAAAAGGAAAATGAAAGAAAACAAAAACTTGCAGAAATTGAAGCAGCTCAAAAGTTAGCAGGAGAATTAAAGGGAAAAGTTATAAATATAAAAAGTAAGACTGGTGAAAATGGAAAACTATTTGGAGCTATCACTAGTAAAGATGTAGCAGAATTAATAAAAACACAATACAAAGTTACAGTAGATAAGAAAAAAATTGTTATGGATACAATAAAGGTTTCTGGAGAATATGAAATAGAAGTTAAATTATATCCAGAAGTATCAACTAAAATGAAAGTTATTATTGTTCCACAATAATAAGGAGGAGAGTTAGTGAATTTTAAAGATGACGTAAATTTTTTACAAGATATTTTAAATGGTGATTTAACACAAGAATCACAAGTAAATGTATTATTTGAAATTTTAGAAAATTCATTGGATAAAGGAGCTGTAAGAGCTAGAACCGTTAAATATAAACTACAGAAGCATTTAACTTCACCTAATATCTGTGAAAGGATATATGCATTAAATGTAATTGCATCTGATGGAAAAGGAATAGAAGCTGTTCCAACAACTGATGAAATAGATAAGGTGTTAGAAGATACAGTTGATTTTATTGCTGAATGTATAGCTAGGAGATATGTACAAAGTAAAATAGAGTCTAAAGTTGAACAGTCAATAATAGAAAGACAAGAAAAATATATAGATGAAATAAAATTGTCTGTTATAAAGAAGCAAAAAGGAAGCGAAAATAATAAGACAAAGAAAAAATATGATGAATTAGTTAACTTAGATGAAAAGGTAACTAATAAAAATATAATGAGCTTTTTGAGACCAGAAGAGTT
The DNA here is from genome assembly GCF_031626875.1 of Clostridium sp. SHJSY1. Taxonomy (NCBI): domain Bacteria; kingdom Bacillati; phylum Bacillota; class Clostridia; order Eubacteriales; family Clostridiaceae; genus Clostridium; species Clostridium sp. SHJSY1. The sequence continues at coordinate 7,966 of NZ_JANDMF010000055.1, read as the reverse complement.
ATATGAAATAGTTGGGCAAGAAAGAGCAGTAAAATCACTTATTTCTAAGCTATCATCACCATATCCTCAACATATAATATTATATGGACCTCCTGGAGTAGGAAAGACAACTGCGGCAAGATTAGCATTAAAAGAAACAAAAAAATTTGATTTTACACCTTTTGATGATGAATCGAAGTTTGTTGAGGTAGATGGAACAACTTTAAGATGGGATCCAAGAGAAATTACAAATCCACTTTTAGGATCTGTACATGATCCAATATATCAAGGAAGCAAGAGAGATTTAGCAGATATAGGTGTTCCAGAGCCAAAACCAGGATTAGTTACAGAGGCACATGGCGGAATATTATTTATTGATGAAATAGGAGAATTAGATAATATACTGCAAAATAAATTATTAAAGGTATTAGAAGATAAAAGGGTAGAATTTTCATCTTCATATTATGATCCAGATGATGAAAATACACCTAAATATATAAAATATCTTTTTGATAAAGGTGCTCCAGCTGATTTTGTATTAATTGGAGCAACTACAAGAGAACCTAAGGATATTAATCCTGCATTAAGATCAAGATGTACTGAAGTATTTTTTGAACCGTTATCAGCAACAGATATTAAAGAAATTGTGGAAAATGCAGCACATAAGTTAAATGTAAAATTAGAAGATGGAGTAGCTGAATTAATAAGTAGATATACCATAGAAGGTAGAAAGGCTGTTAATATCTTAACTGATGCTTATGGGCTTGCATTATATAAAAAGAAATCTGTAGTAGAAGAAATCCAAATTAAATTAGAGGATGTTGAAGAAGTTATATCCATAGGTAGATATGTTCCATTTGAAAGAGTAGATGATGAGAATGAATTTGAAATTGGTCATATTTATGGACTTGGAGTAAGTGGATTCTTAGGATCTACTATAGAAATAGAAGCTGCTGTTTTTGAAGCAAAGAAAAAAGGTGCTGGAACAGTTAGATTTAATGAAACTGCAGGGTCTATGGCAAAAGATTCTGTATTTAATGCAGCATCTGTAATTAGAAAGATTACAGATAAAGATATAAGAGACTTTGATATTCATGTTAATGTAATTGGGGGAGGTAAAATAGATGGACCTTCAGCTGGAGCTGCTATTACTGTATGTGTAATTAGTGCATTATTAGGTAAAGGAATAAGGCAAGATGTAGCTATTACAGGAGAAATATCATTAAGAGGTAATATAAAGCCTGTAGGTGGAATATTTGAAAAGGTATATGGAGCAAGAAGAAAAGGAATTAAGTTAGTACTAGTTCCTAAAGATAATGAAAATGAAATTCCAACAGGATTAAAAGATATAGAAGTAAAAGCAGTAAGTAAGATAGATGAATTAATAGAAATAGTATTAGAAAATTAGAATGGAGGGGTACTCTTGGAGACTTCGACAATGAGAAGTTTACCACATAGTATAGAGGCTGAACAATCTGTAATTGGATCTATGATTATAGATAAAAATGCAATAGCAGAAGTTACAGGAAAATTAGTAGAGAATGATTTTTATAGGGAAGGACATAAAATAATTTATAAAGCTATATTTGAAATGTTTAAGGAAGATATGGCTGTAGATCTTGTAACCTTACTAGAATATTTAAAATCCAATGATCAATTAGAGAATGCAGGTGGAGTAACTTATATTACAGAAGTAAGTTCTTCAGTTCCTACTACAGCGAACCTTTCTTCATATATAAAGATTGTAGAAGATAAATCCTTGTTAAGGAAGTTAATAAAGGCATCTACTAAAATCATAGAAGATAGTTATAATAAACAAGGAGAAGTAGAAGCAGTATTAGATCAAGCTGAAAAGAAGATATTTGATATAGCTGAAAAGAAAACTACAAATGATTTTGAATCTTTAAGTGTTGTACTAGAAAGAGGATTTATTGAAATAGAAAGGTTGTTTAACAATAAGGGAGAAGTTACAGGAGTAAGTTCTGGAATAAAAGATTTAGATGAAAAAACTTCAGGATTTCAGAAGGGTGATATGGTACTTATTGCAGCAAGACCTTCAATGGGAAAAACAACTTTTGCACTCAATATTGCAGAACATGCAGCGCTTAGATCAGGTAAGAGTGTAGTGATATTTTCTTTAGAAATGCCAAAGCAACAGCTTGCATATAAATTATTATGTTCAGAGGCTAATGTAGATATGCTTAGCCTTAGAACAGGGGAGCTTGATGATAGGGACTGGGAGAATATAGCTAGAGCAACAGGCCCGTTATCAAAAGCTAAGATATACATAGATGATACTGCTGGAGTCTCAGTAATGGAAATGAGATCTAAATGTAGAAGAATAAAGATGGAACATGGTATTGATTTAATACTAATAGACTATCTTCAATTAATGTCAGGATCATCAACAGAAAACAGGCAACAAGAGGTATCTGAAATATCAAGATCTATAAAAGCATTGGCTAAGGAAATGGAGTGTCCAGTTATAGCATTATCACAGCTATCTCGTGCTCCAGAGCAAAGAGCAGATCACAGACCAATGTTATCTGATCTAAGAGAATCAGGGTCTATTGAGCAGGATGCTGATGTAGTTATGTTCTTATATAGAGATGAGTATTATAACAAAGAGTCAGATGATAAAGGTGTAGCAGAATGTATAATAGCAAAGCAAAGAAATGGTCCAGTAGGAACTGTTAAAATGGCTTGGCTTGGTCAATATAGTAAGTTTGGTAATTTAGATGTTGTTCAATAATGAATAGCATAGATTGGGGGCTTAAATGAATAAGAAAATAGGATTTATAGGTTGTGGAAACATGGGAGGGGCCATGGTTGGTGGCTTGATTAAATCAGGATTTGTAGATAAAGAAGATTTAATTATATCAACAAAAACTGAGGAATCTGGAAGTAAACTAAAAAATAATTTTGGTGTAGAAACAACGTTATCTAATAAAATAGTTGCAGAACAAGCAGATGTATTAATTTTAGCTGTAAAGCCATTTCTTTATAAAAAGGTTATAGAAGAAATAAAAGATAGCTTATCCAAAGATAAGATAATAACAACTATTGCTGCTGGGGTAACTATTAATAATATGGAATATTGGCTTGGAGAAGGTTATAAAGTTGTAAGGACTATGCCAAATACTCCAGCACTTGTCGGAGAGGCTATGTCGGCGATATGTGCTAATAAAAATGTATTGGAAGAAGATTTAGATTATGTATTCAAAATTTATAAAAGTTTTGGAGATTATGTTGAATTAGAAGAGAAAGATTTTGATGGATTTATAGCATTATGTGGGTCATCTCCTGCATATGTATTTATTTTTATAGAGGCTATGGCAGATGCATCTGTTAAACTTGGAATTCCTAGAGTAAAGGCTTATAAAATGGCAGCTAAAAGTGTTCTAGGATCAGCTAAGATGGTGTTGGATACAGGAAAACATCCAGGAGAGCTTAAGGATATGGTATGTTCACCAGCTGGAACCACAATAGATGCAGTAACTGAATTGGAAAAGCAAGGATTTAGGAATTCTATTATAGAAGCTATGATAAAGTGTGCTGAAAAGTCAAAATCAATGTAATTGAATTAAGGGAATTGAAGTTAGTAAATTAGCTTCAATTCCTTTTTCACAATTATTTATTTTATACGAATTATTTCTGAAAAAAGTAAAAAAATATTCGACTTATTGTTGACCTATTGAATTCACTTTGCTAGTATGAAAGGTGGAGAGAATTCATAAGGAGGCAATGCATATGTCAGCATTTATTGTTTTAGGAGCTCAATGGGGCGATGAAGGAAAAGGTAAGATGACAGATTATCTTGCAGAAGAAGCAGAGGTAGTTGTTAGGTTCCAAGGGGGTAATAATGCAGGTCACACTGTAGAAGTTGGAGATAGACAATATAAGCTTCATTTAATACCTTCAGGCATACTATATAATGATAAGTTAAATGTTATTGGAAATGGTGTTGTAGTAGACCCTAAGGCCTTATTTGAAGAGATAGGATATTTAGAAAATGAAGGTGTTAAAGTTACACCTGAAAAATTAATAATAAGTGATAGAGCGCATTTAATAATGCCTTATCATAAGCTTTTAGATAAGTTAAAAGAAGAAGCTAGAGGGAAAAATGATATTGGAACAACAGGAAAAGGAATAGGGCCTTGTTACACAGACAAAATTGAAAGATGCGGAATAAGAGTTTGTGATCTTTTACATGAAGATGTTTTTGAGGAAAAGTTAAGAGAAAATGTAGCTGTAAAAAATTCATATATAACAAAAGTGTATGGTGGAGAAGCCCTTGATGTAGAAGAAATTTTAAATGATTTTAAAGAATACGCAAAGAAAATAAGACTTTTTGTAAAAGATACATCTGTACAAGTGTATAATGATATAAGAGCAAATAAGAATGTTCTATTTGAAGGTGCACAAGGAATGTTATTGGATATAGATCATGGGACATATCCATATGTAACATCATCAAACACTACTGCTGGTGGAGTAAGCAATGGAGTGGGGATAGGACCAAACTTAATTACAAATGCAGTTGGGATAGCTAAGGCTTATACAACAAGAGTAGGGAAAGGACCATTTCCTACAGAATTGAATGATGAAATTGGAGAATGGATAAGAGAAAAAGGTCATGAGTATGGAGTGACTACAGGAAGATCGAGAAGATGTGGTTGGCTTGATTTAGTAATTGTAAAATCTGCTAAAAGGGTTAGTGGATTAACATCACTTGCTGTTACAAAGATAGATACTTTAGCTGGTTTAGAGAAGATAAAAGTTTGTGTAGGATACAAATTTAACAATGAAGTGTTAGATTATTTTCCTGCTAGTTTAGAAGATTTAGCTAAATGTGAACCTATATATGAAGAATTCGATGGTTGGGATGAATCAGTAGCAGATGCAAGAAGTTATAATGAATTACCTGAAAATGCAAAAAAATATTTAAAGAGAATTGCTGAATTTACTGAGACTAAAATATCTATAGTTTCAGTTGGACCTAAAAGAGATCAAACTATGAGAGTAGATGAACTTTAAATCCGACTATTTTACTTGACATTAATTCATGTATAAAATATAATTTTTATATAAGAATATTAATATATAAAAATTAAAGAGGTGAATTAAATGATAACCAAGGATATGACAATAGGTGAAGTTATTAAACTTGATCCTAATAAAGCAGAAGTATTAATGAGCTTTGGAATGGGTTGTGTTGGATGTCCTTCAGCACAAGCAGAAACTATAGAAGAAGCAGCTATGGTTCATGGTCTTAATTTAGATCAACTAATGGAAGCATTAAATAAATAATATAAAAAAAGTTGTCTCATAGTAAATGAGGCAACTTTTTTATAATTATGAAGCTTATCATAATAAATAGAAAATATAATTGTGATAAAATAAGCTTAACTAATATAAAGAAAGTGGGGATGATATGGCAAAGAGTTATACAAAAAAATATGAAGTGAATTATCATGATGCAAATTATAAATTAAAGTGTAAGTTGTCATCAATAGTAAATTTTTTATGTGATGCAGGAACAAATCAATCAGAAGTATTAGGTGATACAATAGAAGAAATGATGGCAAAAAATTATGCATGGGTATTCTATAAATATGATATAAAAATATATAAATATCCAAGCTATAGAGATGTCATATCAATTACAACAGAACCTATTGGATTTAATAAGTTTTATGCATATAGAAAATACTATATTCAAAGTGAAGAGGGAGAATTATTAGGGGAAGGTGTAGCATTATTTTTCCTAATAAATCTTAAAAGAAGACGTCCTATGAGAATACCTCAAGAACAATATAATCTATATGGTGCTGATGGGGATGGCATGGATAGAGAGGTTGAAATGGAGGATATTATAAAGGTTGATAAAGAAGATTATAATAAAAAATTTGATATTCGTTATAGTGACATTGACTCTAATGGTCATGTAAATAACGTTAATTATCTTGAGTGGGCAATTGAATCTGTCCCAATAGAAGTTATTAAAGAGTATCAAATTAAGAGGCTTAAGATAGTTTTTGAAAAGGAAACTATTTATGGAGAGACTATTAATGTATCAGCTACAATAATAAAAGAAGCTAGTGGCAGATTAATAACAGTACATATTATAAAAAATAAGGAAGGTAAGGAAGTCACTAAATTAGAAGCTACATGGGAAAAGGAATAGCATTAAATGCTATTCCCAACCAAGAATCCTGAATTCCATGCCCATTGTAAGTTAAAGCCTCCACAATCACCTGTAACATCAAGGATTTCTCCACAAAAGTATAAGTTCGAAACTATTTTTGACTCTAAAGTTTTAGGGTTAATATCCATAGTATTAATACCACCCACAGTAACCTGAGCATTACCAAATCCATTTGTATCAATGCAAGTAAATATCCATTCTTTAAGCCTTTTGGATAATAATGATTTATATTTCCAATCAAGCTCATAACATGGTATGTGCATTTCTTTAACTCCAATATCTTTCAATAATGTTGGGATTAACTTTTTATTAATTATTCCAATTAGGGCATCAGAGATACTTCTATGAGAGAATACAGCTAGATGTCCTTGCAAAAAGTTATCAACATCTTCTAATGATAAATTAGGCATCATATCTATCTTTATTTCAACTTTTCTATTCTTATATAAATTTCTTGAGGCTTCAGATGAAATTTGAAGTATAGGTGGACCTGATATCCCATAATCAGTAAAAAGAATTTCACCAACATCTTCTCTTAAAATTTTATTATCCACAATTAGATAAGCTTTTCCATTAAACTTTACTCCTGAAAGAGATTTTAAATAAGGATAATCAAGCTTTAATTGGACTATTCCAGGTAAAGGATCTATAATTGAATGGCCAAGAGACTTAGCTAACTTATAACCAGAACCATCAGATCCTGTTTTAGTAGCTGATTTTCCTCCACAGGCTAAAATAAGTTTTCCACAAGAGAATGAAGGAAATTCTTCATTTGTTGTGGATAAGTTAAATTTTTTATCTTTGTGTATAAAATTAATTTTGCAATTTGTGTATAAAGGAATTTCTCTTTCAACTAAAGAAAACCTTAAGATATCCACAACTGATGATGCTTGCAATGATTGTGGATAAAGTTTTCCATTTTCTAGTTCTACTAAAGGCAATCCTAAAGACAAAAAAAAGTTTTTTGTATCTTCTATTGAAAAATTATTTAAACAATAATTAAAAAAATCATTATTTTGGCTATTATAATTTTTATAAGTAAAATTATAATTTGAAATATTACATCTACCATTTCCAGTAGTTAAAATTTTTTTTCCTATTCGATCAGTTGATTCGATGATGGCAACATCTTTTCCTAAGTCTTTTGCAATTATTGCAGACATTATTCCAGAAGCGCCACCACCAACAATGATTATATCATGATATATCATAGATAAATTATCTCCTTATTTAAAAATATAGAGTGAAACTTTTATATTTGTTAGCTATCAGATAAATAAATTTTAACATAGTAGTATTATGTATTAAATAATAAAATTAATTAAGTAAAAAATTTTTTATTAAAAACAATTTACGAATAATCATAAAAAATAAATTTTATAAGATTATAGAATTTATTTATAAATAAAAATTTTTATATTTTTATAAAAAATGAATAACTTAGTGATAAAGTTTTTTGAGTTTTTATAAAAGATAAATAGAAAGAAAAAAACATAGGATTTAAGCTTGTTCATATGGAATTAATAAAGTGAAAACTGATAAGAGATTCTTTTAGAAAATAATTGTTTAGAGTATAAAATTTGGTGAGAAAAATAAAAAAATAAGAAATTTATAAAAAATGTGTTGACACCTTTAATGAATTTAGGTATTATAGTCTATGTGGTCAGCGCCAAACAAATTGGGCAGCTACCCAATAACAATTTGGCTCCTTGGTCAAGCGGTTAAGACACCACCCTTTCACGGTGGTAACAGGGGTTCGATTCCCCTAGGAGTCACCAT
>NZ_JANDMF010000054.1:0-36803 GCF_031626875.1 Clostridium sp. SHJSY1 | reverse complement strand
CTATAACTGAAATATTCAATTGAATCTAATAATTATATTAAATCAGAATTATAGAAATTAGTTTTCGTGACTACTCTTCTATAGTATTTATTTAAATTTTAAATAAATACTAACCAACGGGAACTAACTCCCAAAGTTGTCCTTCTCCTCCCCAGTAATTCCATTGACAAATCTTTGCTCCTGAATCTTTGCTCATATTGTAAAGATCTAAACAAGATTTAAAGTTTGATGATTTTGTTAAAAGTGCATATTTATTACCAGAAACCTTAACAAGCTTAAATTTTTGCATATCTCCTCCTGAGTATTTCCACTGTGCAACATTTGTACCATCAGCAGAATTTCCATTTAGAACATCAAGACCACTCTTATAATTAGATGCTCCAGTTAATATAGAGTAATTTCCATCATTATCAGATACTAATTTAAACTTTTGGGCATCATATTTATTTAATCCCCATTGTTGAAGATTAGTGCCATCAGCAGATGATCCATTAGGAATATCTAAATATAATCCACTTAATGAGTTTTTAATATAGTAAGTTCCATCTAACTTAGTTGAAGCTGCTGTTGTATCAGAAATTTTTGAGCCCCAGATAGATTCATCATTAGCTCCTATTAAAGAGAATGTCATAGTGTTCTTATGTGAAGATGATTCATCATATTGCTTGAAAAATACTCCTTTGTAAGTAATACCATTAATAGACATAGTTGCATAATATAAACCTGACTTTTGCTTCCATGTTCCAGTATAGTCTCCAGTAATACTTCCATCAGAATTTAATGAAACTTTAGATGTCTTTAACATGCCAATTTTAGTAGTAGTTGCATCTAAACCATGATTTACAAAATCATATGTACCAGCAATATCAGAATTTGCATAACCTGATGAAGATATTGAACTTCCTAGATTTTCATACACTGCTGTTACTGGCCATCCATCTTCATTTAAGAATTGTTGATGAACTCTAACTTGGTGAGCTTCTGTTCCATTATTAAATCTTGTATGATAAATAAGATATCTTTGTCCATTATCATCAATTAAAGCTGAATTATGTCCACCTGACATATATCCATTTGCACTAAGTTCTCCATTTGCAACTGATTTTAATGATGAAAAAGTATAGTTTCCAAATAATTTTACTCCCTTAGTTGTCTTATCATCTTTAGCACTTGTACATATTGCTGGGTTTCCTTTTGCATCTGTATAAGGTCCAGTTATATTCTTAGATCTAAATAATCGAATGTGGTATCCACTGAAATTATCTGTTGCATTAAGTCCACAATAAGATTGATATAAGTAGTAGTAACCTGCTGATTTGTCATATACTATATATGATCCTTCTCCAGAAGTTCCATAACCTCCTGAAATCTTTGTACCAAGATATTGGTCTGAGACATTAGTTTTAGTTTGATAAGTATAGGAATAATCTCTTAAACCTGTAGAATTATCTAGCTTTAACATAAATAGTCCACCAAACCATGATCCATATGACATCCATAGGTTACCATCTTTATCATATGTAACACAAGGATCAATAGCATTTGGTCCATATGCTGAGTTCCAAGCTCCATTTGAAAGGTATCTACCATCTACAGTATTTGTTCCTGTAACTTTCTTGTAGTCTGTTTCAGCAGCTTGTGAAGAATTAGCAAATCCTGAATATACTATTTCTCCAGAGTATGTATATGGTCCTTCTATTTTATCTGCAGTTGCAAGGGCAATAGAAGAATAGAACTTGTCCCCATTAACACTCATATACATGCACCATTTTTTCATTTTTGTGTTATATATAACATCTGGAGCCCAAAGGTTGCCAGTAATATCATATGACTTACTTCCATGAGCTGCCCATTTACCTCCCACAGAAAAGATTTTTGCATAATCGTTATTTATATTTGTTGAAAACGTCTTCCAAGATGCTAAATCTGATGAAACTGCATCTGCTCTATGTGATCCAAAAAGATAATACTTACCATTTGCCTTTACAATTGATGGATCATGAACTGACACCCTTGATGTGTTTAATGCAGCGGCTGAAGTAGTAACTGTATTAATTAAAGCCATTAATGATATTCCTAAAATAAAAGATGTGATTTTTTTTAATTTACTATTCATAATTATTCGATATAAAAATTATATCTTTCCCCCTTTTTTGTTAGTAGTAAACTTTTTATGTTTTTGATAATTTTTAATTTCCTCTCCCTTCTATATATAATTCATAATAATAAAGATAAAGTTTGTATACTTGTAAAGTATTTCAGCAATATTCTGAATTTTGTAAATTGCAAACTTTATGCCACATTATATCTTATTAAACATTTTGCTGCAAATATATGAGTTAAAGTCAAATAGTAGATAAAACTTATTGATATTATTTCTAATTTTATGTATTTAAATTTGACTGTTTAGTCCAATCTATAGATATAGTTCCTAATTTTAGCCCTTTGACTAAATATTCTCACAATAACAAATGTAAATAAATATTCTTGTCTTCAAATACTCAAAATAATTCGTAAAATATAGATTTTGAGACAATAAAGAATTTTAATCACTACCTTGAAATATTTTACAAAATAATAAATTTAAATTAAAAGACATTGTAATAATCATATAGAGAAAAAATAGTGCTAATATATTACAATTGCTGCTATTATAATTAATAATTACTATGATTAAAAGAACTAGTTATTATGCTTTCTGTACTTTATCTTACATTTAGATATAAAAATGTAAGATAACTTATATTTTTTAATAAATTAATTGTTATTGAACACTGCTTGAAATATTTCTTTATTTTATAGCTTCAATTTGTTAAATATATATAGTAAAATTAATAATATATTTTATGAATAATATGATATATTTTTATTTTATTAAACATTAAATTTTAAATTAATATAAAAACGCTATTTTCATGGAGGCTGAAATTGATTAATAAATGTGATTTAAGAATACTAAAAACACATAAAAATATAAAAAATACTTTTTCAAATCTATTATTAGAAAAGCATTTTAAAGATATTACTGTTCAAAACATTTGTGATGAGGCATTAATTGGTCGTTCAACTTTTTATGCTCATTTCTGTGATAAATATGATTTACTTAATAAAATGGTTGAAGAAGTTGCTAAAGACTTTAAGAAACACATAGAAATACGATTTAACTCAGATAACTCAGATAACTCAAATGACTTTACTGAGATAGTTGATAATATGATCAAATACTTATCAACAAAAAAGAACACTATAAGCGCATTATTAGAAGTACATACTGAAACCGCTGATTTATACAGTACTTTAAAAAATATTTTAATAGAATCATGTTCTTCTTATTTAGAAAATAAAAATTTTATAAGCAAATATAATGTTTCAAATAAGTTTATATGTGCTCAATATGCAGCCTATGTATTAACATCTGTACAATTATGGGTGGAATCAGACGAACATGATCATACCTTAGAATTATCTAATAAAGTACAAGCATTATTATTTAAATGTGATAATCCATTATAGACAGTGAATTATTAAGGTTTAATCAACCTTTTTGATTTGTTATATTTTACACTTTTTTACTAATTAGTTATTATATTTAATAAAAATACATATTTTTTACCTATTTACAAAAAAGTATTTATGTGATACTCTTTACGTAAATTTACCATATATCGACGGGAAAGTTGTAGTTTTTCTAAAATGGACAAATTGTAATGCTTTACACTCCGTAAAATTATTAGTATTATACTGTATAACTTTACATATTCATTGCAATAATCTAAATCAATTTTAAGCAAACAATGACAAAGCATAATCAATAAGAAACTGTCTGCAATCTTACCCTTAATGTATACGGTTAAATTTTTTCAAATAAAGAAAGGAGTGTACTAAAATGCACAAAAATTTAAAATTAGGCATTACCAAATTTATAGCAACTATAATGTTCTTAGTATGCATATTGAGTAATGTATGGTCTACTAATGTATTTGCCAAAGAATATTCTAATAAGGAAAAAAATGCCATTCCTAATGGTAAGAGTGTAAACATCTACTTAGCAGGTGATTCAACAGTTAAGTCATATGGTCCTACAATAGATACTGGTGGATGGGGAGAGTTTTTACAAAGTTATTTTAATTCATCTAAGGTAACTATTCGTAACTATGCAAATGGAGGTAGGAGCTCAAGAAGTTTTATTAACGAAGGTAGTCTTGATAAAATTGCGTCTAATATAAAATCTGGAGACTACTTATTAATCCAATTTGGTCATAATGATTCAGCAAATCAACCAAAATATGTTACAGAAAGATTCGTTTCTGTTGGACAACCTGACAAGAATGGTATTTACCCTTCAATTCCAGCTGTTAAAGGACAAACTCCTGAAGATTTAGTTGGGAAATATGGTGATAAATACTATCCATATACAAGTGGAACATATAAATGGTATTTAAAGCAGTACATTGATGTAGCAAGAAAGGTTGGCGCAACACCTATTTTAGTTACTTCTGTTTCAAGACAATACTTTAATGCAGATGGTACTATAAAATCTCTACATGATTCAACAGATACTACAACAGGAACTGTTGTATCTTCTAAAAATGCATATGTTAACGCAGTTAAGCAGTTAGGTAAAGAACAGGGAGTTAAGGTTATTGATATGTTTTCTGATACAAAATCTTGCTTTGAAACAGCATATAGAAATGATCCAGCAGCTGCAAATGGAATCTCTCCTTTAGCACGAGAAATAATGGATACTAATGATTTAACTCACAACAACAAGATTGGTGGTTTTTATAATAGTGCTTTAATTGCTAATGAAATTCAAAAGCTAGGCTATAACATTTCTAATTATGTTATTCCACCTGTTAACGTAAATGGTATTAACAGCAAGAATAACTTAGTATTTAAAGTGGATTCTAAGAGCAAAGTAAGCATATATAAAAAGAATTCAAATGGAGTTTATACAAATGATTTAGATACTTATTGGACTGGTAAAACTAAGGCTTTAATTAACAAAATTTCTTCTACAGCAAAACATCAGTAACACTTAATAAAAAAAACTGATTATCTCTAATCAGTTTTTTTTATTATTTTCAATTCATTTATATTCCAATATAAATTTTATCTTTTCTAAACCATTTATATGTCTTTGCTTATCTTTCATAAATACCTCCATGTATTTAAATTATTATTGAATTGTATTCTATTCTACAACTTTATACTTGAACTTTTCATAATTGGTAAGAATATAATATATAGAAAATTTATCATCTATTTTTTCTATATTACACTTAATATCATTTACATAAACTTCTTTATACCTATCATTAATAAAAAACCATATAGAATATCAATATAACAACTTTTCTCTATTATATATTTCTTTGTTTAATTCATAGGTGATTTCTCCATCATATGTTCTTATCAAATTAAATTATTAATACTATTCTTTAACAGATCCATTCCATAAGAAATATATAATTAAAATTCTATTTATTCTTTTCCTATTACATTTTAATATGATATTTCCTCTTTCCTTCTCTCAATGTATATGATTACATGATATAATTATATAAAATGTTATTAATATCCAATATCATTTATAAAAAAGAAAGGGGATTGTTGAATTGAATAATAAAGTTGAAAAATGGGAGTTCTACGAAACCACATTCAAAGGACCAAAAGAAGGAAATCCTTTTATAGAAGTTGAATTTACAGCTATATTTAAAAATCAAAAAAATAGTATTGAGATTACTGGATTTTATGATGGTTACGGAGAATATAAAATAAGATTTATGCCTAATATGATAGGTACTTGGAATTTCATAACACATAGTAATGTTAACTCACTAAATAATCTTACTGGAAACTTTGAATGTATAGAACCCAGTAAGAATAATCATGGCCCAGTAAAAGTTAGAGATAAATTTCACTTTGAATATGCAGATAAAACACCTCATTATTCCTTTGGAACTACTTGTTATGCATGGATACATCAAACTGAGTCACTTCAGCTTCAAACACTAAAAACTTTAAAATTTTCACCCTTTAATAAATTGCGCATGTGTGTCTTTCCAAAAAGCTACGATTATAATCATAATGAACCTGATCTATATGCTTATGAAGGTTCTATTGAAAGTGGTTTTAATTACAAAAAATTCAACCCTAATTTTTTTAAACACCTTGAAAATAGAATATTAAATTTGCAAAACTTAGGAATAGAATGTGACCTTATATTATTTCATCCTTATGATAGATGGGGTTTTAGTGAAATGGGTGCTAAGAATGATGAACTATATCTAAAATATATAGTTTCAAGACTATCAGCATTCAGAAACATCTGGTGGTCTATGGCAAATGAGTATGATATATTGGTTAATCAGGGCAAGAAAACTCTTAATGATTGGGAAAGATTAGCACAATTAGTACAAGAATATGATAAATATGATCATCTAAATTCAATTCATAATTGTAACAAATTCTATGATTATAACAAACCTTGGATCACACACTGTAGCATACAGCGTATAGACTTTTATAGAACTTCTGAAAATACTGATGAATGGAGAAAATTATATGATAAACCTATAGTTATAGATGAATGTGCCTATGAGGGTAATATAAATCATGGATGGGGAAACATAACTGGACAAGAGATGACTAGAAGATTTTGGGAAGGCGTTGTAAGGGGTGGCTATGTAGGGCATGGAGAGACATATATTCACCCAAAAGATATTCTATGGTGGTCTCATGGTGGAACTCTTCATGGGACAAGCCCAGCAAGAATTGCTTTTTTAAGAAGGATATTAGAGAATGCACCTGGTCCTATCACTTCTCCTGTAAAATCTTCTGATGGCTCTTATTCATATTGGGATGTTACAGTTGGTTCTGTTAGTGATGACTACTTTTTATTCTATTTTGGATTTTGTCAACCAACCTTTAGAACCTTTAATATGCCAAAAGAGAAAAAATATAAGGTTGATATAATTGATACTTGGGAAATGACTATTACAGAGGCTGGTATATATACTGAAGATTTTTCTATTGATATGCCAGGCAAACAATATATTGCAATTAGGATGATAAGAGTTTAAATTTCATTTGGTAATAAAGGACATTCTTCTTAGTTGAGTGATGTCCTTTTTATAATCATCCAATTTCTTTATTTTAATAATTTTATAATTTTTTCGATTATCATAATTAAAATACTCCAAATTGTCCATAATATAAAATATCATAGCACTCTGAGGGTGTTTTTACAATTATGTAATAAATTTGATATAAATACCAATATAAGATATACTTAAAAAAGATTTAAAATTAGCACTATATTGGAAGTTATTGCCACCATATAGAGTTAATCAGTAATAAAAAGTTAGATTTTAGGGAGAAGGTAATATGAAAAATATCAATAGGATATCTAAAAATGATAAGATATCTAAAAATAATAAACTATCAAAATATCCAAAAAGGAGACCACTTTGGAAATCAGCGCTAGCATACACTACTTTTACTTTGGTGTTTACAGCTGTAGCTGCTCCATTTACCTTACTTTATGGTCCTTTTGAAACTGCAAAAAAAATCTATGTTGGATCTGCAATGAAAACAATGAGTCATCAATGGCTTGCAACTATGTTTTTATCTCAAGATAGAATAGATAAATTATTAAAATCAGATGATAAACAAGGTGATACAACATCTGATTCAACTGCTCAAGATAGCAGTCTTATAAAAATTTCTCAAAAGAGAGATGCTTCTATAGAGGAAAAAGAAATACAAGATGAAAACAATAAATTTAAAGGATATGCTCTTATAGTTAGTGACCCTACAAGAGTAAAAATAGGTGTTTCCACAACTCTTGGAACATCAGGTGAAACTGTATCTCAAATAGCAGAAAATTATGGTGCAGAAGCTGCAATAAATGGAGGATACTTTACAGATGAAAAAGGTGCTGAGAAATGGACATCAAATGGAGGTATTGCCTCAGGTTTTTTAATGTCAGAAGGGAAAGTTAAAAATAATAGTGCTCCAAACACTAAAGGTCCTATTCTATCCATTACAAAAGAAGGGAAATTATTAATTTCTGACACAACCCCTACTGCATTATTATCTAAAAAGAAAGATGATAAAAACACTATTACAGAAGCAATGAGCTATGTAACCACTCTTGTTAAAAACGGAAAACCTGTAACTATAGCAAAAGATGAGGGTTCTGCTCCGAAAACTATGATAGGCCAACGTACTGATGGTTCTATGGTTTTAGTTGTTTTAGACTCTTCACTTCCTGGAGGTAGAATCTGTGCAACTTTAGAAGAAGCTCGTAAGGTAATGCTAGATTTAAATTGTTATACTGCAGTTAACTTAGATGGTGGTAAGTCAACAACTATGTATTATAAAGGTGAAGTAATCAACAATCCATCCTATGCGCTAGGTGAAAGACCTATATCATCTGGATTTGTAGTTAAATAGAGAGAGGTGACAAGATGAAAAGATATAAAAAAATAATATTTTGCATAATTCTCTCCTATTTAATTCAAGTTTTAGTTCTTTTGTATTTTGATAAAGTACTTTTTAAAGAATCAACTAAATTTACAATAAGTAGTGTTAATGATACTGTTCAAAATGTAGATGTAAATGTAAAACTACCAACAGATGCTGAAAAAATTCAACTATCATATAATGGAAGATACATAATATACTTTAAAGATAATAAGCTTATGCTAGTTAATACAAAAACGTCAGAAACAAAGCAAATATTAAACAACACTAAAATACTTAATATTAAATGGGTACCTAACAACAATACACTATTTATAGTTGAAAATTTATCTAACAAAGTCAATACAAAAACCTATAATGCAATCAATGGAGTTGAACAAGATGTTTGTGATCTGTGCGCTTATAAAAAAGGTATGGTAGCAGATTCCTTTTTGTCAACTTCTGCTGAATACATAAGTGTAGCCAATGGAGATAATACAACAATTTATAGAGTAGATATAGATAAAGAAATGAAAAAACTTGATAGAACTGTGGCGAAATTAGGTAGTGCTAAGGTTTTCTGGCTTAATGATGTGTTTTTCTATGAAGATGCAGCAAATAAAAAATTCTATAGATTTACTAATGGGTCAAGTAAAAGCATCCCTTTCAAGAATCCTGATAAATTAACCATATTGAAAGCTGCAGGTAATTCTATCTATATGGGTGAATGTGCTGAAAAAAATGACTCTACAAAAATATCAAAAATACTTTATGAAGAAGATAAATCTAATGCTGCTTCATGGAAAACTGTAAATTTAGAAAAGACTACAAATATAGATGATATTTATATAAATGAAAATAATGAGATATTTATAAATGATTCTTCTGAAAAAAAAGTAAAAAACCTTACAACTGGAAAAAGTATAAGTTATAAAGGAAAGTTTGTTTCTATGAATGATAGACTAATTTTTTCTTTAGACAATGATAAAGTATGCTTAAATAATATAAAGGATACTAAATAATTTTTTAATAGATTTGTGTATTCTCACAGATAAACTTATAAGAGTTTATCTGTGGGAATACACATTTTTAGTTCATTTTCCCATAATCCATTTGATGCATATAAATAATTAAAGTTTCACAAAATATCTAATGTGATTTTATCAATTCAGTATGGAACAAAATACAAGTTTTATGCAATCTAGAAGCATATTAGATTTATAAAAACTTATTAATATTTAACATACTTGGAGGAATTATTATGAATTGTGAAAGTATTTTTTTTAATTTGCAGGAGGGTAAATCTAATTTCAAAAAATCAAGAGATGAGATATTAGATATTCGTGAAAAAAAATTTAGAGAAATCTTGAAATATGCCTATAGTAAATCAAATTTTTACAATAAACTTTATTCTAGTTATGGTATTAGCGAAGAAAATATTAAAAATATTTCAATAACTCAACTACCTTCCATAGATAAGAAAATTTTAATCGATAACTTTGATGATTTGGTAACTGTACCAGATATAAAAAAAGATTTAATTGAAAAATTTGCTGTAAAAAATGAAAATTTGAATGATAAGTATTTAGACAAGTATAATATAGTTCATTCATCAGGTAGTGTAGGTATTCCTACATACTTTGTATATGATGAAAATGCTTGGGAATATATGCTGTCATCAGCAATAAGAGCTAGTTTGTTTGATTTAACCACTGATGAAATAATTTCACATACATCTAAAGGTTTACGAATTGCATATATTGCTGCCACTCAAGGTCGTTATGGTGGTGTTATGGCTGCTAGTTCTTGTATAAAAGGACTTAACTCCTCCCAATTGCTTTTAAATGTAAATCTTCCATTAGAACAATGGATAGATGAGCTAATTGCCTTTAAACCTAATGTTATTGTAGGTTATCCATCTGCCCTTAAAATATTATGCCAATTAATTGAATCTAGAAAAGTAAATGTAGATGTATTTAAAGTGATTTCTTGTGGTGAGCCCCTTATAAAAAGTTTGAGGGAATATATAGAAAAATATTTAGATACTGATATTGTAAATATCTATGGAGCTAGTGAATCTTTAATTTTAGGTATGGAAACGAGAAATTCAGATGGAATTTACTTTTTTGATGATGTAAACTATTTAGAAGTTATAGATGATTCAACTTATATAACTTCTTTATATAATTTTGCTCAACCTCTTATCAGATATAAACTTTCCGACGAACTTATTCTAAAAAAATTAACATCAAATGAACTTCTACCCTACACAAAAATTGAAAGTATTTTAGGTCGTGATGAAGATATAATGTGGTTTATAAATGAAAATGGAATTGAAGATTTTCTTCATCCTCTCGTTCTTGATGAAATCTGTACAGATGGTTTGTTAAGTTATCAGTTCATCCAACATTCCAAGGAAAAATTTGAAATTCTAGCAGAAGTTAAAGATATTTCTAATTGTAGTTCTATAGAAACAGATATAAATGTTGAGATGAAAAAAATTCTATCTGAAAAAAATTTGGACAATGTGGATTTTGAAGTGGGTTTCACAAATTGTATCCCTATTAATCCTAAAACGGGAAAGAAACCCTTGATTTACAAAGATTAAAAAAGATATTTATAATTTAGTATCTATCAATTAAAGGGAGTATTTAAAATATGCTAAATAACTTTTTGGTTAAAGGGTTTTTAATTGGCTTTACAATTGGTGTGCCTGTTGGTGTTATTGGTGCCTTAACAATACAAAGAATCTTAGCAAATGGACCTATACATGGATTAATATCAGGTTTAGGGTCATGTATGGGAGATTTATTGTATGGCTGCATAGCAGCCTTTGGTCTAACCTTTATGTCAAACTTTTTAATAAAATATCAAACCCAACTACGTTTGTTAGGTGGAACTTTTGTATTATTGTTAGGATTAAAACTTATTATATCAAAACAACCTAAATACTCAGCACCAATAAATATTAATAGTGCTATAAAAACTTTTGTATCATCTTTTATTTTATCTGTCACAAATCCTACAACTATATTATCATTTTTAGTTATTTTTTCATCTTATGGTCTTTCTGGTAATATAAATTATATAAATGCAATTGAATTGGTTACAGGTGTTTTTTTAGGATCTGGCATTTGGTGGATTATATTAATAATTATAATTAGTTCTTTTAAGAAAAAAATAAATGATTCTTTTCTTAAAAAATTAAATGAAGTATTTGGTGTCATCATTATATTAATAAGTTTATTTATATTTATTAGCTCCTAAAACTAAATTTATCATAGAAACTCAAAAAAGGACAAGAATTACTACATTGTCCTTTTTTGGTTCTATTACAAAGTATGAATTTAAGATAATTTTGATGAAAATTTATTTAACTGAAGCTCTTTGACCTCTTCAGTTTTATCATTTGTAAGTGTAAATATACTTACAACAGTTATTATAAATACGATTGCACTTAAGAAAAAATAAGTGTTTTGGAATCCAATTGCAGAATATAAATTTCCTGCTATAGATGAAAATACTACTACAGCTAGCTGTTTTGCAAAATTAAATCCAAGCAAGTATACAGTAGCGGATAACCTTACGTCAAACACATGGGTAATGTACTTCATAATTGACACTAATAACAATGGCATTTCAAAAGCAGCTATTAATCTGATTCCAGATAAAATTATAGTGTTTGTAAACACAGCGCTTCCAAATATACGTACAAATGTTAATGACCCAAAAAGAATTAATCCCTTTTTAGCTCCTATTTTATTTACAATTGCAGGAGTGAAAACCATTAGAACTGCTTCTAACCCTGTTTGAAATGAAACAAGTTTACTAAATATACTAGTTCCTTCTGTTTTGCTTGCAAAAAAACTTGCATAATAATTAGGAAACTGTTGATCAAATACATCATATATACAAGCTGTACCAACTATTATCAAAGCTAAAAACCAGAATTTTTTCATCTTTAATATAGAAAATACTGCATCTTTATTTATTTCACTTGATTTTTCAGTTACAACACTACTCTCTTCTATAGGCAATTTTTTTACCTTAGCAACAAATAGGAGTATGCATAAAAACACAGCTGATAATGATGCCATCCAGTATATGCTGTTTGGATTTTTAATATATAAAATTCCTCCTAAAAATGATGCTGTTGCCCCTGCTATAGATCCAAATAATCTTACATGTCCATATTCAAATTCGTTTCGTCTACTTACCCTCTCTATGTAAGATTCAACTACACCAACTCCAGCATAAAAACATGCACCTAAATATATACTTCCAATTAATGCTCCAATATAAATATTAAATTTTAATAATGGTATATATGCAAAGCTAAAAAATGGTCCCATAAATAAAAGTATTATTGCAACAATAGCAAATAAATTTTTCTTAAATCCAAGTTTATCTTGAATAAATCCAAAGAAAGGTTGATAGCAAAGTGCTAATAAAGATATACTTGAAAATACAAACCCAGATTGACTAGCATCTAATTTGGCTGTATCTTGAAGCCACATTGGTAGGAATGTTAAAACTATTGCCCATATGAAAAAGTAAAAGAAAAATAACCCACCAAAATTCCAAAAGTCCTTCTTAAAAATTCTCATGTCATATACCTCCGATATTAATATTTTAAAGTCTAAGGAGTAAGCTTTTTGTAAATGTTTACTCCTTATGGTAAATGATTTCTACGATTTTTTTATATTTTTATTATCACTAAAGATTGATTTTAACAGTATCCTCAGTTGGGACTCCAAAGTCTGGGGTACCATCTTCTTTCCAGTTAATTACTTGTGCTCTTGTATGTCTGTTAGGATCATAAAGAGGATCTCCTTCAATTTCTGTGTAATTTCTAGCATGATAAACTAAAATATCATCCTTACCATCCTCTGATACAGTAAAACTGTTATGCCCTGGACCATATTGATGATTTTCGTAGGAGGTTCTAAACACAGGTTTTTGATTCTTTGTCCAAGATAAAGGATCTAACAAATCACTATTTTCATCAGCTACTAGCATTCCCATACAGTAATTTTCATCTGTAGCACTAGCTGAATAAGTTAAAAAGATTTTTCCATTTTTCTTTAATATAGCAGGTCCTTCGTTAACCCAGAATCCTTTTATCTCCCAATCTAATTCAGGCTTAGTAAGCATAACTGCTTTAGTTTTTAAAGTCCAAGGATTTTCCATTTCTGAAATATAAATATTAGAGTGTCCCTCTATATTAAAATCTTGTTGTGCCCAAACAAAATAAAGTTTGTTATTATGTTCAAAGCTTGTTGAATCTAATGCAAAAGAATCCCAACCTGTATCAACTTTCCCCTTTTCAACCCAATTATCTGATTGTGGATTTACATCACTATTCTCAATTACATATATACTATGATTAAAAGTGTCATCATCTATGTTTGTATCTGGTGCTGCTGCAAAATATATATACCATTTACCATTTATAAAATGTATTTCTGGTGCCCAAATTAATTGGCTCATTTCTCCAGTTTTATGTTTTCTCCAAACGATTACACCCTCAGCATCTTTAAGTCCATTTAATGTTTTTGATTTTCTAATTTCAATACAATCGTATTCAGGAACTGATGCTGTAAAATAGTAATAACCATCACTATGTCTGTGAATATAAGGATCAGCCCTTTGTAATACTATAGGATTTTCTAATTTTTCTAACATCGCCTTCACTCCCATTTTTTAATATATTAGTATGTTAGTATATATTATTCTATATACTTTAAATTTATCCTTCCCAATTTATATTTTTTTATAAATTTGTACGTACATTTTTTTATTTTCTAAAAATATATAATCAAGATTAATTTCTGTTATTTCACGACAAAGTTATTGCAACCAAGTAAACGTTTTGATAAACTTACCATAATCCTTAATATGATTATTAAATTCAAAGGGGGTATTCTATGCTGAATAATAAGCTAAGAAAAAAAATGTTATCAGTATTTGCAAAATCAATGTGCTTTACTATGCTATTTGCATCCTTTGCAGTTAGTGCAAAAGCTGCTACCACCATTACTTCAAATCAAACTGGTACTAATGGAGGTTATAATTATGAGCTGTGGAAGGATTCAGGAAACACAACTATGACTCTTAAAGATGGTGGGACTTTTAGCTGTCAGTGGAGTAATATTAACAATGCTTTATTTCGCAAAGGTAAAAAATTTAATGAAACTCAAACACATAAGCAACTTGGAAATATAACATTAAATTATGGTTGTAACTACCAACCATCTGGCAATTCATATTTATGTGCTTATGGATGGACAAGTAGCCCACTTGTAGAATATTATATTGTTGATAGTTGGGGCACTTGGAGACCACCTGGAGGAACATCCAAGGGTACTGTTTCAATTGATGGTGGTATATATGATATATATGAAACCACAAGAACAAATCAACCTTCTATAAAAGGCACTGCAACTTTCAAACAATATTGGAGTGTTCGTAGATCAAAACGTACAAGTGGAACTATATCTGTTAGTAAACATTTTAATGCATGGGAAAGTAAAGGAATGAAGCTTGGAAAAATGTATGAAGTTGCACTTACTGTAGAAGGCTATCAAAGTAGCGGAAAAACTGATGTATATAATATGTCAATTAATATAGCCAAATAATTTTAATCTTTTCATAAATATTAAGAAGTAAGATTTCAAAAAATGAAATCTTACTTCTTCTTTATTTTATAAATTATATTTATTGTATATTTGACTCATAATATTATATACTACTGGATCATTTGCTTTTAGCTGATTTTGGAAATCTTTTCTAAAGAATCTAGCTGAAGTCTCAGCAAAGTTTTCATGAGAATAATCCCATCCATAAGAACCAGCATAAAAATTATTATTTTTAATTGAATCATCATAAAGTCTGTTCCACAATGTAACCAGATTGCCTGTCCCATAATTAATATTAGTTCTTGGATCTACTCCAACTTTAAAATCATTTGTTGTTGATGTTGCATCCCAAATACAATGCGCCATCTCATGGAACATAATATCTACTGCACCATTTGGATCAGTCATTGTTCCAGCCATAATACGCATTCCAAATCCATCATTTGGATTACCAAATTTCTCATTAGCATCAAGTGCACCTGGCTTTTCAAGAATAATATATATTCCATTACTATTGTTGGTAAGTGTTTTATACCATGTATTCTTCAATTTTGAATCAAAATAAAGTTTATTAAGCACATATGGTATGTATTTTTTTGCATTTAAAAATTCAGCTGTTGTTGAATTATCATATCCAAAAATATAAACTGCTAAACTTTTTGCTCCACTTGGATCTGTATTATATTTTGAGTTTGAATTTTCTTTTGGATCTGCATATGCATAAGCAACCTTTGTACAATTTTTTACCAAACCTTTAAACTCTTGTGTTCTTTTATTGATATTAACCTTACTAGCAGGTAACACTGAAATTGTAGTTTTGTTAATGTAGTCACCTGGATTAGTTGAATCCTTAGATGAAGCTTTTGCCTTGCTTAAATTAGAGCTAATATTTCCTGTTGTGTCTAAAGTTGTTGCTGCAAAAGCAGTATTTCCAATCATCATTAGAGAACTTGCTGTTACTATTGCTGCTAATGTAGTACAAATCCATTTCCTTTTTAACATTTTAATTCCCCCATTCAAATATTTAGTTAAAGAATAAAAAATTCTTTCTTATATAATACATTAATTTATAAGTTTTGTAACATATCTATCGTAAAGCCACCAAATTCACTCTTAAATATTACTTTATAAAATCTTATTTCTTGATATTTATAATTTAAAAAAACGCCCAATAATAATTATTAATTAGTATTGACTTTTTATCATTGCCACTATATAATTATCTTAAATTACCCATTCCCTTTCAAAATTTTATTTTATATAGTTAAATTTGATACCTCTTTAAACGACGCCATTAATTTTTGGCAAAATGATTAAAAGGAGTTATTTACAACAACAATATTGTAAATAACTCCTTTTATTTTATAAATAATATTTAATTTCCTTGTTTTAATGAATTCTTTAAATCATCCTCTGGTGTGCTAATTGGCTTTAGATTAAAAGTATCCACTAAATATTGAAGAACAGTTGGTGATATAAATGCTGGTAAACTTGGTCCTAAGTACATTCCTTTTATTCCAAGGGATAATAATGCTAGTAAATCAGCAACTGCCTTTTGTTCATACCAAGAAAGAACTATGGTTAAAGGCAAAGAATTTACATCTGTATCAAAAGCATCAGCTAGTGCTGTAGCTATTCTAACTGCTGAATAAGCATCATTACATTGACCTACATCCAATAATCTTGGAAGTCCTGCTACTGTTCCAAAGTCTATTTTATTAAATCTATACTTACCACAAGCTAAAGTAAGAATTACACAATCCTTTGGAACCTGAGTTGCAAAATCAGTATAATAATTTCTTCCTGGTCTTGCTCCATCACAGCCTCCAATTAAGAAGAAATGTCTTATATCCCCATTCTTAACTGCATTAACTATAGCTTCGGCATGCGATAATGTAGCATGGTGCCCAAAGCCTACTAATATTTCCTTTTCTTCTTCATCTTCTTTAAATCCACCTAGTTCCAAGGCTTTATTTATTATTTCACTAAAATCTTTAGTTCCATCTTCTAGTACATCTATATGCTTTATTCCATCCCAACCTACAACATTTGTTGAGTATATTCTATCTTTATATGTTTCTCTTGGTCTCATTAAACAGTTAGTAGTCATTAATATACATCCTGGAATTCCATCAAATTCTTTTTGTTGATTTTGCCATGCTGAACCAAAGTTTCCTATTAGATGCTTATATTTTTTAAGTTCTGGATATCCATGAGATGGTAACATTTCACCATGAGTATAAATATTAATACCTTTACCTTCTGTTTGTTGTAAAAGCATTTCTAAGTCTCTTAAATCATGACCAGATACTATAATGAATGGACCTTTTTTAATATTAACATTTACTTTATGAGGTGAAGGATTTTGATAATTAGTAGTGTTAGCTTCATCTAAAGTCTTCATCACTTGCACACTCATATCTCCTGTCCTCATAGTCATACGTATCATATCTTCTAAGCTTAAGTTATCATTTGTTGTCGCTTCTAATCCTAAGAAATAAAAATTATCCACTTGGTCATTATAGTAATTAATGAATCTGGCTTGATGTCCATATGCACTTATACCTTTTAATCCATATAGTACAGTAGACCTTAAAGAACGAATATCCTCATCTAATGTTTGATCATACATAATACCAGCTTTTACTGAATCATTTAACATTTCTTCCTTAGTATCACTTAAATTATATGTAGCATACTCTGGATAATCTCCTTCTGCTGCTTGGTCTCTTAAGGATTCTTTTATCTTTTGTGATTCCTTTAATAATCTTACATGAACTTCAGCATCAAAGTTTACATTTGTTAGTGTTGTAAAAAGGCCATTTTCTACGAATTTTACTATCTCTTTATCAATGGTTTTTCCTTGTTCGATTAAAGGTTTTGCATAACAAGAAATTCCCTTCAATTGATATATTAACAAATCTTGCAAATTTGCAATTTCTGGTGTTTTCCCACAAACTCCACTCTTTGTACAGCCCTTTCCTCCAGCTGTCTGTTCACATTGATAACAAAACATTGAATTTTCCATTTAATTCTCTCCTTATAATAAATTTTACCCCTCACCACATTGTAACTACCAATTTCTATACTCTATTATATTATTACTCCTTTCCAATACATTATTCCTAGTTAAGCTTGTATAAATACTAAAAAGGTCTGACTCCAATTGAATATTAGAGTCAGACCTTAGTTCTTATTTTTTCACACACTTAAATTTTTATTGAGTTATGACAGTAATATACTTTGATATAGTCACCCCAATAAACATAAAAAACAACGCTTTATCAGCCATTCCATCAGCTTTACACATGTCAAGACACACTCCTGATTTTAAAGGATAAAATAACCTTACTCCCTTTTTATTGAACATATCTATTGCTATATGGGACACATATCCTACAAAGAACCATTTGCAGAAAACTTCTCCAAATAGCATATAAGCTGGAACTGTAAATGCTATAACCCCAACAATACTGTGCATAAAACTTCTATGAGAAGAAAATTTTCCTATTATTAAAGCCAATGTAAGGATGCCTAGTGCTGGTAACATATCATTTAAATTTTTATTTCCAATTATATATTTTAGAATGTTAATCTTATATCTGTCATTAAGTATTATACCTAAAGCTACAAGAATTACTGCTCCAGCAGCAGCTTCTTTAAGCATTACAGATCCTCCTGATTTCTCTGTATCTATATCTACAATTAAAGAGCCAATTAAAGCTAATGCAGTTCCTCCAAAAATAGTTTTCATATCATTTGTTGGTAATAGTACAGTTGCTGCACCTACCCCTACTGACATATGTGTTTTTCCTGTCATAAAAAATAACCTCCATATTAATTGCTATTTCTTCTACTGCTTATCTTACAGAAATTAATTATTAACCTCCTTGTTTTTACTAAATGAAAACATTAATTTTTTATACAAAAAAGGACACTCCATCTTTAAGAATAAATGAAAAAATTTTACTAATTATCAAATAGCATACCAATTTGATAATTAACCTTTCATTTAAAACCCAAAAATGTTTGCCCTTTTATATTAAATATTCTCATTTCTTTATTTATATTTTACTTACATATCTCCATATTGTAAATGGATTTTCCTTACATTAAAACTCGAATAATTTATATTTCAATTCCTAACAATAATAATGAAAAATGATTGACGTTTTAAGGAGGTTTCTCTTTATGAAGAAAATATTGACTTTAATTTGTGTTGTATGTATTATTTTAATAATTGGATATAGTACAGATGGTAGTAAAATTGCAACAGCAACTGTCTCACCTAGAAAAGATCGATTACAAATGATAAAAGAAAAAGGAGTATTAACTATTGTTTTCACAGATGATCCCCCTTTTGCCTATATCGATCCTAAAACAAATAAACTAAGTGGAATTGATGCTGATATTATAACTGAAATTGCAAAGCGACTTGGAATTAATAAAATTGAATTTAAGAAAGCTCCATTTTATGAGTTATTAGACAAACTAAATACTGATGAAAATATAGATCTAGCATCAGATGCGATATATATAACTCCTGAACGTGAAAAGATAGTATCATTTACTCAACCACTATATAAGGAATCAGAAGTTATTATTGTTACAAAAACTTCAAAAATTAATTTTAAGGAAGATTTGAAAAATGCAGTAGTTGGAGCAGAAAAAGGCACTAAATTTGCAGATTTAATACAAGATTGGAAGAAAAATAACTTAGTAAAAGATGTAGTAATTTTCAATAATAACCTTGAAACATTAAATGCTATAAATAGTGGAAAAATTGATGCCGGTGTAGCTGATTTTGCTATTACAAAATATGCTTTAGAAAACAGCAAACTTTTTTTAAAGATTTTACCAGGTTATACTCCTGTAGTGTATGGAACTATAGGAATAGCCGTTAAAAAAAGTGATATTACATTATTAAATGCTCTAAATGAAAAAATTAATGAGATGAAAACAGATGGTACATTGTATGCTATTCTTGTAAAGAATGGATTAGATAAAAATAATATGATTGAATGATAAAATGCCACAAAATGATTTCTACTCATTTGTGGCATTCTAAATTAACCTTATTAACTAATATTATAATTTTTATTCATAACACTCTGGAGCTGTTTTTATTGTTTTAAAGAATTCTTCATCATGTGCAAAAAATACTTTACCATTATATTTTTTCTCTAGTGCTCTAACCTTATTAATTGATTTAAAGAAGGATAAACTATCATAAAGTAATCCTGATGCTTTAGCAGGTGGTCCATAAATTTCTGAACTATATACACAGTCTTGTGGGAAAATTAATGTACCTTCCTTTTCTAAATGAACTACTAAGCCAAGTAATCCTGGTGTATGTCCTGGTAAATTTACTATTTCTACCCCTTCTGCAAATTCAAAATCTTCTTCAACTAAATGATATTGCTTTACTGAAACATCTAAATCTGATTTTATATATCCTCCATGAGTTAAAGGACTTTCATTTAATCTCACTTGAGTTTGAGCTTGCATAAAATCTGCCTTTGGTACATATACATCAGCATGTTTAAACATATCTAAATTTCCTGCATGATCCAAATGCATATGAGAAATGATTACTTTCTTTATTTCTTCTGGTTTAGTTCCACATAAAGCTAATTGATTTTCTAATCTTTGCTCTTTTGTTTGATATAATGGATAAACTTCTTGCAAATGTTGTGGCCAATATCCATTCATAGCTTCTGGATTACTTCCTACATCATACAAAATTTTTCCATCTGGATGATCTATTAAAATAGCCATTACAGGTAATTTGATCCATTCATTTTTTACATATGGCTGGCTGCATGTTCCCATAGTAGCGCCACCTACAACATTGTTTTTGTCAGTTTCTAAATACCCAGTGTTTAATACGTAAACTTTCATAATCATTTTCCTCCTACACTTTTATTAAATTTATTTTCATGTCCCTTAACAATACTAAAATTTTACTTTGAATCTATTTTCCCATTCTCTAATTAATTCATCCTTAAAGTCAGGATGTGCAATATTAATTAGTGCTCTAGCTCTTTCTTTTAATGTTTTTCCTTTCAATTCTGCAATTCCAAACTCAGTTACCACATAATGAACATCATTTCTTGATGTAGTTACTGTTGCACCTTCATCTAAAATTGGAACTATTCTTGATACTTTTCCTTTGCTAGCTGTTGATGGCATTGCTATTATTGACTTTCCATCTTTGGCCATTGCTGCTCCTCTTACAAAGTCGACTTGACCTCCTACTCCACTAAACTGCTTTAAACCTATTGTATCTGCTGCAATTTGTCCCATAAGGTCAACTTGAATGCATGAATTTACAGATACCATCTTATAGTTTTCTGCAATAACACGTGGATTATTTACATAGTCTACAGAATACATAACTACACTTGGATTTTGATTAACATAGTCATATAATCTTTTAGTTCCCATTAAAAAAGTAACAACTGTTTTTCCTGGATGTAGAGTCTTTGATTTATTTGTTATAACTCCAGCTTCAATCAGTTCAACCACACCATCAGATATCATTTCTGAATGAATTCCAAGATTTTTTTTATCCTTCAAAAATAATAATACTGCATCTGGAATAGCACCAATTCCAAGTTGAAGAGTAGAGCCATCTTCAATAAGTTTTGCACAGTTTTCACCTATAGATTTTTCTACCTCCCCAATTTTAGGAGGTTTAAGTTCTATTATGTCATTTGAAGTTTCAACAATATAACTTATTTCAGAAACATGTATAAATGAATCCCCTGAAGTTCTTGGCATTTTATCATTTACTTCTGCAATAATAATCTTTGCTGATTCAGCTGCTGGTTTTGTATAATCATTTGAAACACCAAAACTGCAATATCCATGTTCATCTGGAGCACTAACTTGAATTATGGCTACATCTACTGGTAAATGTCCATTTTTAAAAAGTTTTGGCACTTCTGAAAAGAAACATGGGGTAAAATCTGCTCTTCCCTCTAAAATAGCTTCCCTTGTTGTTCCACCTGCAAATATTGAGTTATGATGAAAATTTTTAACCATTTCAGGTTTACAATATTCACTTTTTCCCATTGAAACCATATGAACAATTTCTACATTTTCATATAAATCTTTATTTCTAATCATGGCTTCTATAATATCTTTTGGTTCTCCACAAGCATGTCCTGTTACTACCCTGTATCCTGATTTAATATTTTTTACTGCTTCATCAGCTGTAACTACTTTGCTCTTGTATAAATCATTCCAGTTAATTTTGCACACCTCCCTAAATTTACTTTCTTAGCAATTGTCTTGCAAAATCTAATATTTCATCACTAATAGGACTAACTAGTTGTACTTCCTTAACTTCTGGTATTTCCTTTAACACAGTAGACACTAAATCTTCCATAGTAAATCTTGCAGAAGGACATCCACTACAAGCCCCTAAAAGTTTTACATAAACCACACCATTAGTTATTTTTACAAGTTGTATATCTCCATTATGTTCTGCAAGCAAAGGTTTAATTCTATTATTAATGGCATTATTAATTTTATCTACCATGATATTTCTCCTATTATTCTTTAATTCTAGCAATTTTCTTAGCTAACTTCTTCTTAGCTGCTAAATTTCCCTGTCTAGCTATCATAATTCTTTGAGCTTGTGGAGAACCAGCTCCATGCATTGATTCAGTTCTATATCCAACTGCTGCAGCTCCTAAAGTAAGATTTTCTATTAATCTTAATATTCTCATTCTATTTTCAGTTGGAACAGAATCTACTCCTCTTAAATACTTGTCCATATATGGTCCAATTTTTTCATGTCTAAAATCAGCTTCTGAAGGCATAGTAACCATTATTCCTCCAGCGATATCTTCTGCTAGCCTACATATTTCGTAAGGGAATCTTGTTACGTTTTGTTTACATACATTTGCAAGTAAGTTATCAATATAATAATTTCCTGATTCTGTTTTAGTTCCCATTGCTGAACATGCAATACCACAAGAGAAAAGAGTTTCATTTAAATGAGTCATCTCTATTAACTTATCTTTAATATGTGATGCTCTTGCTGCTCCATTATAATCAGCTGCAACTGCAGATGCTCCAATTAAAACATCTCCAACTCCAACTTTGCATCCACCATAGCTTTGTCTATGATATCCAGCAAATCTTTCAACTATCATTCCTGCAAAATCTGTTTCTCCATTTAAAAATATTCTATCATTTGGCACAAATACATTATCAAATATGGTTAAGGTTTCTTGTCCACCAAATTCTACATTTCCAAGATCAATATCTGCATCTTTTTCTAATTTTCTTGTGTCACAAGATTGTCTTCCATATATATGAAATACTCCTTCAGCATCTGTAGGCATTGCAAAAGCTATTGCCCAATCCTTATCATTTGGAGTTAATGCTATAGTTGGCATCACTATTACTTCATGAGAATTTAACATTCCTGTTTGGTGGCATTTAGCACCTCTAACAACAACACCATCTTCTCTTCTTTCAACTACTCTAAGATACAAATCTCCATCAACTTGATTGCTTGGTGATAATCCTCTGTCCCCTTTAGGGTCAGTCATTGCTCCATCAACTGTTAAATCGTTTTCTTGAACATATAATAAGAACTTTTTAAAATTTTCATGATAGCTAGTTCCATAAGCTTTGTCCAATTCATAAGTTGAGCTAAATATAGAATTGAAGGCATCCATACCAACACACCTTTGGAAACAAGATGCAGTCTTTTGTCCAAGTAGTCTCTGCATTTTTACTTTATTCATAAGATCATCTGTACTTTGATGCAGGTGAGTAAATCTATTTATCTTTTCTTCAGTTAAATTAGATGTAACTGTCATCAACTCTTCATATTCTGGCATTTGAGCTAACTCATAAGTCATAGCTACAGAATTAAGCGATGGTCTTATTATTGGATGATCAACTACATTATCAACCACTTCCCCAAACATATAAACTTTTAAATTTAACTTTCTTAAACTTTCAATATATTGTTCTTTAGTTTTTAATGTCATAATATCGCTTCCTTTACTAATTTTTATTTTGTGCTAATTATACAAAGCAATACTTATGCCAAAATTAAAAATATCCTGCTAGTTAATTTTAAAATTATACTTATGAAACAGCTCTACACCTGAAAAAGTATGACATTTATTTTTCATATCAATGGCATCCCAAATTTTTTATCTATACATTTTTCAGAACAATATTGTGAGAATTATTTGAATTTTATAAAAAATCCATTATGTTTTGTTGCAATATTGCAACAAATATTTATGTGGATACTCACAGCAACACGGTAAATCGTTTTCAGAGCTGCTATTCACATTAACTTATTATGATGTTGCATTTTTGCATCTTGTTGCAGTATTGCAACAAAGTAATATTATTTCTTTTTAAAGCTTACTATTATTAATGCAATATAAGCTCTTTTTAATTTTCATTAGTAAAGAATTTATCTTAATTTATTGGCATGATTATTGCTTGTAATATTATAAAAATAATAATTTTGGAGGCGTTATAAATGAATAATTTAGATACATTTAACAAAATAATACAAACAGTTCTAGGAATTAAAAATGTGGAAGAAATTGAAGACAGTTTTGGTCCTAATGAAATAGAAGACTGGGATTCACTAGGTCATATTGAGCTTGTAGGAAAAATTGAGGAGATGTTTGAAATATCTTTAACTGTTCCAGATGTTTCAAGAATGTATACAATAGGAGATGTAAAAAATACATTAAAAAAATATGGAGTTATAATATGACCTTTACAGACTATATTTTTGAATTCTCCTCTGAGCTTAATAAGACTGCAATTATTGACAAGACAAATATTAGCTATAAAGAATTATACTTTAATATATCTATGATATCCAAGGAGATAAAAAGAAATAACTTTAGAAAGCAAGATAAAATTCTCATACTAGCAGAGAATTCTCCCCTATTTATAGAAAGTTATTTTGCTGTAATTAAAAGTGGATGTATTTGTGTTCCTTTAAATCCAACATTAAGTCATAAAGATATTCAATATATTATAAGTATCTGTAACCCTAAAATGATTTTCATTGAAAAACGATTTTTAAACAAGTTGAATAACTATATAAATGAAGAAATCAATATAGTTACAGAAGAAACACTAAGTGATTTTTATCTAACTGAAGAAAATGATTATATTAATAATGTAGAAATTGACTTTAAAAATGATGTAGCTGTAATACTCTTTACATCTGGCTCTACAACAAAGCCAAAGGGTGTTATGTTAACACATTATAATCTTTCTTATAATACAAATTCAATAATAGAATATTTAAAGTTAAAGAGTTCAGATAGAATAGAGGTTGTATTACCCTTCTATTATTGTTTTGGAACCTCTTTGCTTCATACACATTTAAGAGTAGGTGGAAGTTTAGTTATAAATAATAGCTTTATGTTTCCAGAGTCAGTACTAGATGACATAAACAAATACAAATGTACTGGTTTTGCAGGAGTTCCAAGTAATTATCAAATTTTACTTAGGAAATCAAGTATTAAAGAAAGAAAACTTCCAAGCCTTAGATATGTGGCCCAAGCTGGTGGCAAACTTCCTGATAGCTTTATTAAAGAACTTGAAGAGACCTTAAATAAAGTAGAAATATTTATAATGTATGGACAAACAGAAGCAACAGCAAGACTTTCCTATCTTCCACCTGATATGATTGATAAAAAATTAGGTTCCATTGGTAAAGGAATACCTGGAACTGAACTTAAAGTTCTGGATAAAGAATGCAACAACATAAAGATAGGTGAAATTGGAGAAGTGGTGGCTTCAGGTGGAAATATAATGAAGGGATATTTTAATGATGATGAAGAAACCAATAAAGTTATTAGAAATGGTTATCTTTATACTGGTGATTTAGCTACCATTGACCAGGATGGATACATATATATTGTATCAAGAGAAAAACAAATTATTAAAAGTGCTGGAAATAGAATAAGTCCAAAAGAAATTGAAGAAATAATACTTCAGCTACCAAATGTTATTGAGGCTGCAGTAATTGGGGTTAGTGATGATATATTAGGAGAAGCCGTAAAAGCTTTTGTAGTATTTGATAATAAGAATGTAAAAGTTGATGAAAATTTTATTATCAGCTATTGCAAGGAAAGGTTACCCTCCTACAAGCTCCCTAAATATATAGCTTTTATAGATGAACTTCCAAAAAACTCTTCTGGTAAGGTTATGGTAGGTGATTTGAAATGATAGATGAAATTATTGATAACCCACAATTTTTATCTTTACAAAAAGAAAAAGAAAAAAAGTTATTAGCTATTTTAAAAATACAACTAGAAGAAAATAAGAAAAATGAAAATCTAAATTCTATGTATAATAAACTTAAAGTAGATATTGAAGCTATAAATTCTCTAGAAGAAATACCATTTATTCCTGTAAGTATGTTTAAACATTTTGACCTTAGAACTTGTCCAAAAGAGGATGTTATTAGAATATTAAACTCTAGCTCAACAACTGGCAACTTTCCAAGTAGAATATATATTGATAAAGCAACTTCAATAAGACAATCAAAAGGTTTAATATCAACATTAAGTAACTTTTTAGGTTCACATAGAAGACCACTTTTAATAATTGATAACAAAGAAATTAACAAGAAAAATGAAACTATTACGGCTAGAGGTGCTGCTATAAGAGGAATTAGTACTTTTGGTAAAAGTTTAACTTATGTTATGGATATATCTGATGGAGATCTAACTCCTAACATAACTAGACTTAAAGAATTTGAAGATAAATACAAGAATGAAGATATATTGGTATATGGTTTTACCTATATCATTTGGACAAGATTTGTTAAAGTATTGCAAGAAAAAAAGATTAAATTAAATATGCCAAAAATTAAATTGCTCCATAGTGGTGGCTGGAAAAAGTTAACCCAGCAAAAAGTTGAAAAAGAAGAATTCAATAAATCTGTAGCTGAAGTATTTGGAACATCTCCACAAAATATTATTGATTTTTATGGAATGGTTGAACAGTTAGGGGTAGTTTTCATTGATTGTGAGTATGGATATAAGCATGTGCCAGACTTTGGTGAAATAATAATTAGAGATTTTTTAACACTTAAAGAAGTTGAAAAAGGTAATTCTGGTTTTATTGAAGTTATAAGTAGTCTTACTTCTAGCTACCCTGGTCAAGCTATTTTAACTGAGGATATTGGACAACTTATAGGTATAGATGATTGTAAATGTGGACGAAAAGGGAAATATTTCAAATTTATAAATAGAGTAGAAAAATCTGAAACTAGAGGATGTGGAGATACCTTTGCAGAAAGGCGGGATAAGAAATGATAAACTGTTTTATGTTAGGAGATAAATTTTTTCAAAAGCCTAAAAAATTTTCTTCTTTAAATTTTATTATAGATGAACTTGAAAAAAACAGAGAGCAAATTTATTTTTATCCTTTAGATGTTATAGTTGAAATAATTAATCAATATAGTCAAATACTATTAAAGAATAGAGAGCTTTTAAATTATGAAGGAGTATCTTATTTAGCATTATGGATGAAGAAAAGTAATATTAATAAACTTTTAAGTATAGATATTGAAAATAGAGATTATCTAGATGACTTTGTTAAGATAGAGAATAATAAATTCATGAAAGCTCAACCACGTGGAGTTATATGCCACTTTATGGCTGGAAATGTACCTACCCTTTCCATTTATTATGCTATTCAGGCTCTCCTCTGTAAAAATCTTAACTTAATTAGAGTTCCAATTCAAAATATAGCCATTGTAGCAGAGTTATTAAAGCCCTTACAACATATCACAGTTAATTTTAATGGGAAAGAATATTCTGGTATAGTTCTGCTAAAAAGTATTTCTCTTGTGAATTTTCCAAGTGATAATATAGAGTTAAATCGTGAAATGTCACAAGTAGCTGATGTAAGAGTTATATGTGGTGGTGAAGAAGCAGTTAATAGCTTGACTATTTTACCTAAAAAAACTACTTGCAAAGATATAATATTTGGCCCTAAATATTCTTTTGCTGTATTTGAAAAGTCTGCAATAGATAGTTCTAATCTATCAAAAACCCTTGATTTTTTTGCAAGAGATATAGTAACCTTTCATCAAAAAGCATGTTCATCACCTCAGGTACTATTTGTAGAAAAGTCTGATATGGATATAAAGTTGCTAGCCAAAGCTCTTTCAGAGTCCTTAATGAAGCTTTCAAAAATTTATCCTAATGATCAAATAAGCCAATGTGCATCAGCTAAAATAATAAATAAAAGAGGTGAATATTTATTATCTTTAGATAAGGATATAATTTGTGATACTGGACTTCAATATACAATCCTTATGAATAATGACATTAATTTAGAGGAACCAATACATTATAGAACAATTTTTATAAAGGAAGTAGATGATATATTTCAGATATGTAATTTAATAACCCCAAGAATACAAACCATTGGAATAGCTTCTGAGAATCAAAGCAAATTCAGGGAATTTGCAAACAAGGTTAGCTTAAAAGGTGTTGACAGGATTGTTAAAGTTGGCTGCATGAATATATATGACTCTCCTTGGGATGGTATATTTTTTATGAGGGAAATAGTTAAATGGACTACATTAACTTTAGACTAAAAATATTTTAATCTATCTACCACACTATTATATATAATCTTTTATATGCATATATGGAGGTACAATGTGAAAGTAAAGGAATTGATGACAAAAAAAGTACTAGTATTAAAATTAGATAATACTTTAGAGGATGCAGCCAAGCTTTTTATAAAGCATAATATTGATGGTGCTCCAATAGTAGATTCTTCTGGAAAGCCAATTAATATTATTACAAAAACTGATT
Organism: Clostridium sp. SHJSY1; assembly: GCF_031626875.1. Lineage (NCBI taxonomy): Bacteria > Bacillati > Bacillota > Clostridia > Eubacteriales > Clostridiaceae > Clostridium > Clostridium sp. SHJSY1. Next base: position 7,849 of record NZ_JANDMF010000054.1, on the reverse strand, counting down.
TATTAAAAGCTATCCTTAATAAATCAGAAATGAATATAAAACTTAGTGACTTAAAGCAAAAGAATATTATAACTATAAAAAGTGATATGGACATTGAAGATGTGTCTAAATATAAAGTTGGAAGACTTCCAATTACAGATGATAGTGGCAAGATTGTAGGAATCATAACTCAAACAGATTTAGTAAAAATTTTATTTGAAAAGATTTCAATTGAATATGGCAACTTGAAAAATAAGAAATTCAATTTAAGTGAACTAGATTCAATTATCGAATGCTCTTATGATGGAATTTACATAACAGATGGTGATGCTAACACAATAAAAGTAAACAATGCCTATGAAAGAATTACAGGTTTAAAAAAAGAAGATGTTTTAGGAAGAAATATGAAAGACTTAGAACGTGAAGGCTTTATATCTCAATCTGCTACTCTATTAGTTCTTAAAGATAGAAAAACAGTTACAATACAGCAAGAATTCAAAACAGGAGTAAAGGTATTAGTAAGTAGCAATCCTATTTGGGATGAAAATGGTAAGATAGCCATGGTAGTAACTAATGTGAGAGATGTAACTCAACTTTATGAATTAAAAGAGCAACTTCAAAAAAATAAAGAAATTAATAAGAAATATGTTTCAGAAATTGAAGAAATGAGAATTCAATTGCTTGATACTTCTGAAATTGTAGCTGAAGATCATAAGACTATTGAAATTATTCAGTTTGCTAATAGGGTTGCAAAAGTAGACACTACAATACTTATGCTTGGTGAAACAGGAGTTGGAAAAGATCAAATAGCAAAGTATATTCATAAATGCAGTAAAAGATGTGAAAATCAATTTATTAAAGTTAATTGTGGTGCAGTTCCAGCTAGTTTAATAGAATCAGAATTTTTTGGATATGAAAAAGGAGCATTTACTGGTGCAAATAAGGATGGGAAAATGGGTTTATTTGAATTAGCTTCAGGAGGCTCCATCTTTTTAGATGAAATTGGAGAACTTCCAATGGATATGCAAGTTAAACTTTTAAGAGTCCTTCAAGAAATGGAAGTAGTAAGAATTGGTGGAACAAAATCAATAAAAATTGATGTAAGAGTTTTGGCGGCAACTAATAGAAACTTAGAGGAAATGATAAAAAACAACCAATTCAGAGAAGATTTATATTATAGATTGAATGTTGTACCACTACTTATTCCACCACTTAGAGAAAGAAAACAAGATATTATTCCTTTAATTACACTTTTTCTTGAACAACTAAATATCAAGTATAATTTCAATAAAATATTTGCTCCAGATGCACTAAATTGTTTATATGAGTATAGTTGGCCAGGAAACGTTAGAGAACTTAAAAATATTGTAGAAAGAGTTGTAATAATGAGTGAAAATGATAAAATAAAAAAATCAGACCTTCCTAAAAATATTAATTCCTCAAGTAGTGTAATAGTAAATTTAGATACATTTGAAGAAGGTCTTAATTTGAAAGAAACCTTGGATGCTATCGAAGAAAAATTAATAAAGAAGGCTTATGACAAATATGGTAATGTTAGAATGGCAGCAAAATCTTTAGGCATAGATGCTTCAACTTTTGTAAGAAAAAAGCAAAAATACACAAAAAAATCGGATGCCACAAAATGACTTAAATAAATTTGTGGCATCCTAAATTTTTTATAATAATCTATTATTTAATTAGAAACCAGTACAATTTCCGTATAAATCAGCACCAGTAAGATTATTATTGTTATTATTAGCTGAAATACAATCTTGAATTATAGCTCTACCAAAAGTTACTTTATATCCTAATGCTGATGGAGTTCCTGTTGCTGGGAAAGAATAGTTAGCTCCCCCATTAGCATTTGCTGTACATCTTAACATAGTTACTACTCCTGTTTGATTGTTTCTATCAAATCCATTACGTGTATTACCTGAAGCTTCACAATCTGTTAATGTATGATTTAAAGCATCTGCATGAGCTGGAACTCCTGGAGTCTTATTATCAATTCCTCCAACCTTAAATCCATTTCCATCTCCTCTGATTCCATCACATTCTCCATTGTTTATAGCCTTACATCTGTTAAATGTTACAGCTCCATGAGCAGCATATAAATCATATCCATCATCTGAATTTCCTGCTGCAACACAATCTTCTAAAACATTACCTTCTCCTGAATGTAATTTTATTGCAAAACCATCTGCATTTTCTCCCTTTGGATCTGCATTATAATAAGAATACACATAACCAAAATAATTATTTGCTCCACCATTTGATACTTGAACACCTGCATCTTTGTTATTATGAACATATATTCCATAGAATACATTATTATTGCCTTGAACAAATATTCCATTATCTCCAGCATTGCATATTTCTATATTTTGAATTGTAGATCCATCATTTACAACATTTAATCCTTTTTGACCAAACTTAGTTAAAGAGAAATCAATTACTGCATTTGTTCCTCCAACTATATTTACTCCTGCTGGAACATTTAAAGTCCCTGATTTTACAGTTCCATTAATTTGTACTGTATCCCCTGCTTTTGCACTTGCTAATGCATCTTTTATAGAATCCCCTTCTGACACATTAGTTGTACTTCTTGTAAGTGCTGCTCCAACACCATTTACAACTATTGTTCTTCCTGTAGCTGCCTTTGCAACTGTATAGTTTGAAGCCATTGATACTGTTAGGGCTATTATTGCCCCCATGCATAATAATTTTACTTTTTTCATTTTTAATTCCCCCATTTAGGGACAATCAAAAAAATAACAAGTCAATACGCCAGACTATTTTCCATCATCCTGTGTCAGCAGCTTGCCCTAATAGCCCGCTATGAGACCAATCTGCTTCCTTGCCTGATGAAAAATATTCATGGCAAATTGGGACTTGTTATTTATTTTCATGTCCCTTTATAAAATTTAATTAATACAATCTCCATTCAAGTATTCCAGTAGAAGCAGAGTTATTAGACTCCATTTGTATTGCTATAGCACTTGTCTTTATTGGATCAAAAGTTGTTGTATTAAATTGATCAGTAAGTGTACCAAAACCTTTAGCATTTGGCACATCAAGCCATTGACTTCCATCCCAATATGCAATTCTATATGAAGCTGGTACATCTATACCAGAACCATCTTTAAACCAATATACATCTGATTTTGAAATGGTATACTCTTTATCAAAAGCATATTGAACCCATTGAGTATCAGTCTTTGGCCAATTTCCATAAGCAGCATGACTTCTATCGTTGGAACTTGTTGGAATAACTCCATCATTTAATGCACTGATATTTTCCCAAGATGAACAATATGAAGTAGTTGCTACTGCTTTAGAAGCAATATTAGATAATGTTGGAGTTGTTCCTCCTGTTGTCTTACCTGATTTAACAAAAGTCATACTATTTCCAATAGAGCTAATATTTGAAATATCTAGCCCTGATGGACTATTGTTTAACCATTTAGAGCTTGGACTACTTGTGTTGTTAAATGTATCATTAAATCCTTGATGAAACAAATCTCCATAATTTCCGTTATTAATCATATTTTCAATTTCAAATTTATTGTCAGCTTGTACAACTGAAACCTTGTTATGATGAGTATTTCCATAATCACTATTATCACCAGTCTCATCAATATGCCAAATCATTAATCCAGCATCAGGAAGTGAAGAATATCTCCCACTTTTCTGCAAATTCTCTATTAAATAATACTCTTTAGAATTATTACCTGACCATTTATATACTGGTTGAGTACCATTTCCATCTGCAGTAGCAGCAATTGTAGCTCCATCACTATAAGAATTCAAATTAAGAGTTGAATTCCACCCAGACATAATATTTCTGCAATATGGATCTGGTGGTTCAGGATTTTTAACATCTACTACATTTGACATAAGGCTATATGCCCCACATCCATTTGATTTATATGTATAATCATAAAGATCAGGGTATTCAAAAAGAAGATGTCCATTTTCATGACAAATAGTGAAAAGTGACAAATCAGAACCTATATTACTTAATTCAAACCTTTGAACATTTACACCATTAGCTGAAAATGTATTAGAAAGATAATCTTGATGAGGCCATAACCCTTTAGCCCAACCAGCATCAGCTTCTCCAGCATAAAGAATGTTAACCCCTTTAACATATCCGTTTGAATCTGTAGTCAATGTAGAAAAATCAAATCCAGCAGATTTTAACCAGTTTAAAGCTTCATTTGCTAGCACCTGAGAAGTGCTATAATCATCAATTTTTACATTATCATAGTATGATTTATTATGTTTTGCTGTATAGAATGTAGTAACTGTATTTGTATAAGTTACTTTTCCACCAGAAACATCATAAAAATAATCTCTTACAGATCCATTGTTTGAGTATCCTGTATATCCTGGTAAGTTAAAAAATTTATTTATCTCTTCAGCTGATATATCACTATCTTTATCTGGAAAATTTATCAAAATTGTTAATCCATTTATATTTCCAGTTGAAGGTAGATTACTATTAGTTTTTTTAACTGTAGATACTTTATTTGCATTAAGTTCTTCTTTTACTTGTTCTATTTTTTGTTCTTTATATTTTTTATCTATTGCTAAATGTTTAGTATCACCAATTACTTTTTTACTTTCAAAAAGACTACTGAGCAGTGAGTTTTTATTTTTATGCTCTTCTCCCTTATATATTTCATCTGTAGCCACAAGTTCAGATTTTTCACCATTAAGTGAAGCATAACAAATCCAGCCATCAGAATTTCTACAAAGAGTATAACCATCCAAGCTCTCTACTTGTTGATAATATTCATCTCCAGTAATTTTAACTTTTACTTCAGTATTATCTGGTTGTTTTAAATTTGAAAGCTTGTTATAACAAGGTGCAGCCTCTGCATATATACTTGTTAAAAAGCTTAAAGAAAAAACAACACTAGATGTAATTAGTATTTTTTTTAGTCTATTCATCTTTTATCCCCCTATATGTATAAAATTCCACAAAATCCAAATATCTTTCACCTCTCCTCTGTCGAAAATTAATGGAATTTAATAAAAATTATATATAAATAGTAAAAAAAATACAACCACTTTATGTAAATAAATTTTATTTTTTTGAAAAATAATAATATTTTTAGTATATTTTTGAAATTTATATAAAAATTGATACTTATTTTTAATAATAGAATATACAGTGAATTTTGAAAGATATAAATATTATATTTAAACATATCCCAAAAATTAATCAGTATATGAGAATTTAATTAAGGAATAATACTAAAGAATGCATCTATTTAAAATATCTTTTAGGAGGCTGAATTTTATGAAAAGTGCACATAAAAGAGAGTTTACTAAAGAAAACTATTTGAAGAATGGATTTAAATCACAAAATCAACATGCTAAAAATAGTTTTAATACTACTATAGAAGAACCTGGGATAAACGAAAGTGGTATTGATGCAAAGAATAGAGGTTTCTAAATAATTAAAATCAGCCATTCCCTATTGGCTGATTTTAATTTATATTATTCACAATTTAACTGTATTCCTCTAGTTTCAACAGGTGTTGAAAACACTATTTGAGTTTCTGTATTTCCGAACTTTTGAAGATGTCCTATAAAAGTATCTAGTTCCATAGTTGTATGATAAGCTACTTTTATAAGCATAGAATAACTTCCAGTGACACAATTACATTCAATTACATTTGGACAAGCGCTAATAAATGGATAAAATTCTGGTTTTAGTTTTGGAGTCATAGCTAAATTAATGAAAGCTACTATATTATATCCTAATTCCAATTGATTTACTGTTGCTCTGTAACCAGTAATTACTCCAGATTTCTCAAGCTTATCTATTCTTGCTGATACTGCTGGGGGAGATAAAAACACCTGTTCTGCAAGTTGCTTAAGTGGATAACGTGCATTTTCTTGTAAAAGTTTTATAAGTTTTAAGTCTACCTTGTCCATAATGACACCCCTGTTCTAAATTAATAAAATCAAACTTACAGTTGAATTTTTGTCCAACTGCTACATATTGGATAAAAAAAGAGCACATTATAGTATTCTATAATATGCTCCTTTGCATCTATATATATGATAATCTTTTTCACATAAAAATACAAGTCCTAATTTTATAAAAACTTAAAAATTTTAAGTTGAATTGCAATCATCCCAAATATTTTAAAGTTTCTATCAATCAATTTCTTGTCCACTATTCATGTTTCATTAAATATCAAAGGTTTATAATTTTAAGGAAATTTACAAAAATTTAATTATATTTAAGTTAAAATATCTTTTACCAGTTATTATTCACACTTCTCCAGATTTTATTTACTTTGCATTTCTAACGTGCTATTCTCGTTAATATTAAAGGAATTAAACGGGGGATTATATTATGAAAACAAGAATAGAATTTGACTCAATAGGTAGTATGAGTGTACCTGAAAATGCATATTATGGTGTTCAATCCTTAAGAGCTAAGGAGAACTTTCCTATAACTAATAAAAAAATAAATGAAAAACTTATCATAAGCCTTGCTGAAATAAAAAAAGCTGCTGCTATAACAAATAGAAACGCTGGCTCACTTGATAAAGAAATAGCTGATGCAATTATAAAAGCTTGTACTGAAATAATTGAAGGAAAACTTCATGATGAATTTATTGTAGACCCTATCCAAGGAGGAGCAGGTACTTCAACTAATATGAATGCAAATGAAGTAATAGCTAATCGTGCTATTGAAATCTTAGGTGGTGTAAAAGGCGATTACAGCCTAATTCACCCAAATGATCATGTTAACATGTCTCAATCAACTAATGATGTGTTTCCAACTGCAGGAAAACTTACAGTTTTAAAACTTATGCCAAAATGTATTTTTGAGCTTAATAGACTATATAAAGCATTCATGCAAAAATCAGATGAATTTGACTCTATTGTAAAAATGGGTAGAACACAACTACAAGATGCTGTACCTATTAGACTTGGGCAATCATTTAACGCATTTGCATCTGTTATTAGGCGAGATATTAATAGATTTGTAAAAGTTGAAGAGGAAATGAGCACAATTAATCTAGCAGCAACTGCAATAGGAACCTCTATAAATGCAAGTAATTATTATATCTACAATATTACACGTAACCTTCAAGATGTTACAAATACAAAACTTGAACAAGCTAGAGATTTAATTGATGGAACTCAAAATTTAGATGGATTTGTTTCAGTTTCAGCTACACTAAAAACCTGTGCTGTAAGTTTATCTAAAATATCAAATGATTTGCGTCTTTTATCAAGTGGTCCTAAAACTGGAATAGCAGAAATCAACCTACCAAGCAAACAAAATGGTTCATCTATAATGCCAGGTAAAGTAAATCCAGTTATCCCAGAAGTCATGTCCCAAGTTGCTTTTAACATAATAGGAAATGACTTCACCATTACAATGGCTGCTGAATCAGGCCAATTAGAACTCAATGCCTTTGAGCCAGTATTATTTTATAATTTATTTGAATCAATAGAAACATTAACGAATGCAGTAAAAACACTAGTAGATAACTGCATTGTTGGAATAACTGCCAATGAAGATAATTGCAAAGAACATCTAGAAAACAGTGTATGTGCAGCCACTGCATTATGTCCTCATATAGGTTATAAGAAAGCTGCTGACCTAGCTAAAACCTCTTTAAAAGGTGGAGAATCAATAAGATCTCTTCTACTTAAAGAAAAGCTATTTACAGAAAAAGAACTGGATACCATATTAAATTATGATGCTATGACCAATCCTAAAACTAAGATTAAGAGCTTTGCAATTTAGTCCCACACATAAAAAAAGTGGCTATGCCACGCTCCCTTCGGGAAAATTATTTTGCAAGCTAAATTTAAAAGCATGGAATACTAA
>NZ_JANDMF010000053.1:0-38039 GCF_031626875.1 Clostridium sp. SHJSY1 | reverse complement strand
CTTTGTTAACATTTTTATCACCCAAGAATATTTTATTATAAAAACGAAAGAGTGTCGACTTTGTCGACACTCTGAAGCCTCTGCTATGGCAGAGGCTTTTTTGTGTTTAAATATATGTAAGTATTTTTTGTGTGGTAAGGATGCAGTCATTGTGTTAAAATATAGAAAGCTGTTTATTAAATTTTTATAAAGTCTATAATAATTAATGGCTTAATTGTAATTTTTGATATAATAGGTTAGATTTATTTTATAAATTTTGGAGGAAATGATGAGTAGAAAAAAATCAAGAGAAAAAGCAATGGAATTATCATTTGGAATGGAACTAAGCAAAGATACAACAAATGAAACATTAGAGACTTTTGTTGATAATTTTGAAGGAGATAACTTAAAGGAATTTGATTTAGATTATATTAGAGAACTTCTTGAAGGAATAGAAAAAAATAAAGGTGAAATAGATTCAATAATTGAACAAAATCTTCAAAATTGGAAGATAGGAAGATTAGCTAAAATCAATTTAACAATCTTAAGGGTAGCAATATTTGAAATGAAGTTTTTAGAAGATGTTCCAGGAAAAGTTGCAGTAAATGAAGCTTTAGAATTAACTAAGAGATATTCTGATGAAAAGAGTGTTTCGTTTGTAAATGCAGTTTTGGATAAAGTTCTAAAAAGTCTTTAGGAGGAAACATCATGGGGCAAATAATAAATGGTAAGAATATAGCAGCAAATATTAAGGCAGATATTAAAGATTTTGTGCAAAATAGAGAAAAAAGCAATAAGAGACTTCCTAAGATTGCATCTATCTTAGTAGGTGATGATGGTGGATCTATATACTACCTAAATAATCAAGAAAAAGTAGCTACATCTTTGGGGGTATTATTTAATAAAATAATATTAAAAGCCAACATAACTGAGAATGATTTAATTAATAAAATACATGAACTTAATAATGATAATCAGATAGATGGGATAATTCTTCAATTGCCACTACCAAATCATATAGATGAAAAGAAGGTTATTTCTGAAATATCTATAGAAAAAGACATTGATTGTCTAACAGTTCAATCACAAGGTAAACTTTATATGGGAGAAAAGGGATTTTTACCTTGCACACCTAATTCAGTAATAACACTTCTAAAAAGTACTGGAATAACTTTAGAAGGAAAAGAAACAATAGTTTTAGGAAGAAGTAATATTGTTGGAAAACCTGTAGCTCAATTATTGTTAAATGAAAATTCAACAGTGACTATATGTCATTCAAAAACTAAAAATTTAAAAGAAGTGTGTAAAAGAGCAGATATTCTTATAGTGGCTATAGGGAAACCTAAATTTGTAGATGATACATTCATAAAAGATGGTGCAGTTGTAATTGATGTTGGAACATCATCAGTAGAAGGAAAGATTACTGGAGATGTAGATTTTGATAAAGTTATAGATAAAGCATCATATGCTACTCCAGTACCAGGTGGAGTTGGAGCTTTAACTACAACTCTTTTAATAAAAAATGCTTGTGAGGCTTTGAAGAATGATGAAAATTAAAATTTTATCTGTTAGCGAGGTTAACAATTATTTAAAAAAAATTATAGATAATGACTTTATACTAAATAATCTCTCTGTAAAAGGAGAGATTTCTAATTTAAAATACCATTCAAGTGGACATATATATTTTTCTATAAAAGATGAAGTTGGTAAATTAAATTGCGTTATGTTTAGAAGTAGGGCAGAAGAATTGAAATTTAGATTAGAAGAAGGTATGAGTATAATAATTCGTGGGAAAGCTTCTGTTTATCCTGCAAGTGGAAGTTTTCAATTATATTGTGATGAAATAGAAAAAGAGGGGCTTGGAGATTTATTTATTAAATTTGAAAAGCTAAAAGAAAAGCTTGGTAAAGAAGGTTACTTTGATGTAGAATATAAAAAAAAATTGCCAGCTATGCCAAGTAGAATAGGAATAGTTACTTCAGAGACAGGTGCTGCAGTTAGAGATATAATTAATGTAGCAAGACGTAGAAATAATTTAGTTGATCTTGTATTATATCCAGCACAAGTTCAAGGTATAGGAGCTTATAAGACCGTAATAGATGGAATAGAGTATTTTAATAAAGTTAACCATGTTGATATAATGATTATAGGAAGAGGCGGAGGGTCAATAGAGGAACTTTGGAGTTTCAATGAAGAAGAATTAGCATTAGCTATATTTAAATCTAAAATTCCAATAATATCAGCTGTTGGGCATGAAGTGGATTTTACCATTTCAGATTTTGTATCTGATATGAGAGCTGCAACACCATCTCAAGCTGCAGAAATTGCAGTTCCTTTAGAAAGTGAAATATATAGGACATTGGAAGATTCAAGGATATGGATTCAACATAATATTGAAAATAGAATTGAGGGAGAAAGAATTAAACTTAAATCTTTAGAAAAAATTCTTCAGTTAAATTCACCAATAACTAAAATAGTAAATAATTATCTTGTTGTAGACAAATTAAAAGAAGCATTAGAAAAAAGTATTAGGAATAAAATAAACATGGAAAAAGAAAAATTAAAGGGATTTAATAATTTATTAGTCGCACATAATCCTATGAACCTACTTCAAAAAGGATATGCTATAATAGAAGATGATATAAAAATCATAAATAGTGTAGAAGATTTAAAAGAAGAGAAAAAAATAAAAATCACTTTAAAAGATGGAAAAATTGAAGGAATTTTGGTACCAGAACAATAGGAGGATTTTATGGCTAAAAAAGAGAGTTATGAAGAAACATTAGCTAAACTTCAAAATATTTTAACTATTTTAGAAGAAAAAGAGTTAAACTTAGATGATTCTATGAAGGCTTATGAGGATGGAGTTAAACTTATAAATAAATTGTATAAGACTTTAGACTCATTAGAAGGTAAATTAATAGTAGTTAAAGAGAGTAAAGAAGTGGAGTTTGAGGGAGAAAATGAAGTTAGATAATTATAAAAAAGATATAGAAGAATATTTAGTAAACTATTTTGATAATAAAGGCACATATAATAAGTTAATTTATGATGCAGCAAGTTATAGTTTAAATTTAGGTGGTAAAAGAATAAGACCAATTTTACTAATACTGAGTTATAATTTGTATAAGGGGAATTACAAAAATGTTTTGCCAATGGCTGGAGCTATTGAAATGATTCATACATACTCTTTAATTCATGATGATTTACCAGCAATGGATAATGATGATTTAAGAAGAGGAAAACCAACTAATCATAAAGTTTTTGGAGCAGGAATAGCTACTTTAGCTGGAGATGCTTTACTTAATGAAGCGATTATATCTATGTTGGATTTTTCTTTAAAAAATGGAGAAAATGCATTATTAGCTTCTAAAGAAATTGCAGTTGCGGCTGGAGCTGAAGGAATGATAGGCGGGCAAGTGGTTGATATATTGAGTGAAACAAAAGAAAGTATATCTGAAGATGAATTGAATTATATGCATTCTAAAAAAACTGGAGAGCTTATAAGAAGTGCGATAGTAGCTGGTGCTATTTTAGCAGACGCTCCTAAGGAAGATATACAAAAATTAGATGAATATGGTAAAAAACTTGGCTTAGCTTTTCAAATTAAAGATGATTTGTTAGATGCTATTGGTTCAGTTGAGAAACTAGGAAAAAATGCACAAAAAGATATGGAAAAAAATAAATGTAACTATGTAACTATGTATGGAATAGAAAAATGTGAAATTCTATCTAAGAAGTTAACTTGTGAAAGTATTAATTTGCTTAACGAATTAACTAAAGATGCTGATTACCTTAAAGAATTAACATTTAATCTTTTAAATAGAGAAAACTAAAAAGAGGGAAATGATATAAATGGATAATATATTAGAAAGTATTAAATTTCCTGGGGATGTAAAAAATTTAAATACAAAAGAGCTAGAAAACTTAGGAGAAGAAATACGAAAATTTCTTATAGAAAAAGTTTCAAAAACTGGTGGACATTTAGCCTCAAATCTTGGAGTTGTAGATTTAACTTTAAGTTTATTTAAAACCTTTGATTTAGAAAAAGATAAATTTATTTGGGATGTAGGTCATCAGAGTTATGTACATAAAATCCTTACAGGAAGAAAAGAACAATTTGATGTACTTAGAAAAAAAGATGGGATGAGTGGCTTTCCAAAGAGAATTGAAAGTAAATATGATAGTTTTGATACAGGACATAGTAGTACATCTATTTCGGCAGCATTAGGAATGGCTAGAGCGAGGGATTTGAAGGGAGAAGACCATGAAGTAGTAGCTATTATTGGAGATGGCGCATTAACTGGAGGAATGGCTTTTGAAGCTCTAAATGATGTGGGATTCAATAAAACTGATATGATAATAATTTTAAATGACAATCAGATGTCTATCTCTAAGAATGTTGGAGGGATGTCTAGTTATTTAAGAAAACTTAGAATGGAACCAGGATACAACAAATTAAAAAATGATATTAATAATACATTAAGTACTTCAAAATTAGGTAAGTCTGTAGTGAGTTCTCTTTCAAAAATTAAAGATAGTATAAAACAATTAGTAGTACCATCTATGTTGTTTGAAGATATGGGAATAAAGTATTTAGGACCAATTGATGGGCATGATATAAAATCAATGATTGAAGTATTTAATAAGGCTAAGGAAATTAAAGGACCAGTTATTATTCATACTATAACAAAAAAAGGAAAAGGTTATGAAAAAGCTGAGATAAGTCCTGAAAAATATCATGGAGTGTCACCTTTTGACTTAGAAAGTGGAGAACCATACGGTTCACCTAAAAATAGTTATTCAAAAGCTTTTGGAAAAGCAATTATTAATTTAGCTAAAGAAGATAAAGATATAGTTGCAATTACAGCAGCTATGCCAGATGGAACAGGCCTTAAGTGTTTTGCTAAGGAATTTCCAGAAAGAATTTTTGATGTAGGAATTGCAGAACAGCATGCAGTAACACTTGCAGCAGGTATGGCTTGTAGTGGTTTAAAACCTGTATTTGCAGTTTACTCTACATTTTTACAAAGAGCATATGATCAAGTATTACATGATGTTTGTATCCAAGATTTACCGGTTGTCTTATGTCTGGATAGAGCAGGAATAGTTGGAGATGATGGAGAAACACATCAAGGTATAATGGATATATCCTACCTTTCAATGATGCCAAATATGACTATAGTTGCTCCTAAATGTTTGAGTGAAGTTGAATGTATTTTAAAATGGGCAATAAATAAACAAACACCAGTTGCAATAAGGTATCCAAGAGGTGGGGATTCTATAGAGGGATTGAAGCCTTGCGAAGAAATAACTTTAGGTAAATGGGAAGTACTTAATAATGGAGAGAAATTAGCTATTATTGCTACTGGGAAAATGGTTCAACATGTTTTAAAGGCAAAAGAAATATTAGATAAAAGAGGAGTAAATGTGACTATTATTAATGCCACATTTATAAAGCCACTAGATGAAGAAATATTAAAAAAATTATCTAGAGAAAATTATAATATTATTTCTGTAGAAGACAATATAAAAAAGGGTGGATTTGGGTCTCTGGTATTAGAAGTATTAGTTAGAGAAGGTTATAAGGGCAAGTTTAAAAATTTAGGATATAATGATGAATTTATTAAGCAAGGAAATGTTGATATTCTTTATAAAGAAAATGGATTAGATCCAGAGAGTATTGCAAAAGAAGCCCTAGAGCTAATTTAATTTAAGGAGTAAACTATGGCAGGAAAAAAGCAAAGATTAGATATTTTATTAGTTGAGAAAGGTATTATTACTTCAAGAGAAAGAGCAAAGTCTTGCATTATGGCTGGAAAAGTATTTGTTGATGGTCAAAGAGTTGATAAAGCAGGGGAAAAAATTTCTATTGAAGCTAATATTGAATATAAAGGACATGATTTACCTTATGTAAGTAGAGGAGGGCTAAAGCTTGAAAAGGCTATGAAAGCTTGGCCTATTACTTTAGAAGAAAAAATATGTATGGATATTGGAGCGTCGACAGGAGGGTTTACAGATTGTATGCTTCAAAATGGAGCTAAAAAGGTATTTGCTGTTGATGTTGGATATGGGCAATTTGCTTGGAAATTAAGAACTGATGATAGAGTTGTATGTATGGAAAGAACTAACATTAGATATGTTACACTAGATGATATAGGTGAGATGTTAGATTTTGCATCTATTGATGTCTCATTTATATCACTAAAAAAGATAATGCCAGCAACCATAAATCTATTAAAAGAAAGTGGAGAGGTAGTAGCTTTAATAAAACCACAATTTGAAGCTGGAAGAGAGAAAGTAGGAAAAAAAGGGGTAGTAAGAGATATTTCAGTACATAAAGAAGTTGTAAGTGGAATAATTGATTATCTTTTGGAACAAAGTTTAGTCGTGCTTGGAGTTGGATATTCTCCAATTAAGGGACCAGAAGGAAATATTGAATATTTAGTTTATTTCACAAAGGATAAGACTAGAGAAACTACATTTATATATGAAGATATAGATAAGGTGGTAGAAGCATCACATACTGAAATTTAAAGCACAGGGGGCACTATGAAGAAAATTGGTATAGCAATTAACAATACAAAAGATATAGATAATAAAATATTAAATTCAATAATAGAGAAGTTTCAAAATAATTTTGATCTTGAAGAAATTACTGTGTTTAGTTCTTTTGAGACTGATAAACAAGAGTTTGATAGTGATATGGATTTGCTTGTGGTTTTGGGGGGCGATGGAACACTTTTAAATGTAGCTAGAGAAATTTGTAACAAAACAATAGTCCCTATATTTGGAATAAATATAGGGAATCTTGGGTTTTTATCTAGTATAGAAATATCTGATATTGATGAAGCTCTTAAAAAGATTAAAGAAGGAAAATATAAGATTGACAATAGAATGTTACTTCACTGTCGTTCAGATGAAGACGAGAATAAAGGTATATATAATGCTTTTAATGATATTGTAGTTGCAAGAGGAACTTTATCAAGAATGGTAAAATTTCAAGTCTTTGTTGATAATAAGTTGTACTCTACATTTAAGGGGGATGGACTTATAGTTGCTACACCAACAGGTTCTACAGCATATTCATTTTCTGCAGGGGGACCATTTATTTATCCTAATCTTGATTTAATAACTTTAACACCAATATGTCCACATACTAAAAGTATGCATACTATTGTTTTAAGTGGAAATAGTTCAATAGAGATAATACCAGAAAATGGAGAGGATGAGATTTATTTAACTATTGATGGACAAAAAGCTACAAAGATAAAAGAAGGAACTCCTATTAAAGTTAGAAGAGCTAAAAAACATATAAAATTACTTTTATTTGATGATTATGATTATTTTAATATGTTAAGGGCTAAAATTTTAAATAGTTCCAATGAATAAGGGGGATGTATTTTGAAATCCAAAAGACATATAAAAATTCTAGAAATTATTAGACAAAAAAATATTGAAACACAAGAAGAGCTTGCAGAAGAGTTGAAAAATGAAGGCTTTAATGTTACTCAAGCAACAGTATCAAGAGATATAAAGGATTTAAAGCTCGTTAAAATGCAAGGTCATACTGGCATATACAGTTATGCAGCACCAAAACATGAAGAAAATCACTTGTCATCAAAGCTGACAAAAGTTTTATCTACGTTAACTGTTTCAGTAGAAAATATAGATAAAATGGTTATTGTTAAAACAGTAGTTGCAGGAGCAAATCCAGTTGCTGAAGCTATAGATGGATTTGGCTTTGAGGATATTGCAGGAAGTATCGCTGGAGAAAATACAGTATTTATTATGGTAAGGTCTATAGAAGCTGCTGAAGAATTAGTAATTAAAATAAGAGATTACATTTCCTAAGAATAAGAGGTGGTATTAATTTGTTAATGCAATTGAACATTAAAAATTTTGCTTTAATTGAAGAGATAACCGTTGAGTTTCAAGAGGGATTTAATATACTTTCAGGAGAAACAGGAGCAGGAAAATCTATACTTATTGATGCTATAGATTATGTTTTAGGTGGAAAGTTTTCTAAAGATCTTATTAGAACAGGAAAAGATAGAACTTATGTTGAAGCAATATTCTCTTCAAATAATAAAAATATTAATGCAATTTTAGAGGAAATGGGTATAGAATATGAAGATATACTAATAATATCAAGAGAGACTTTGTTAAGTGGAAAGAGTATAGTAAAGGTTAATGGGAAAAGTTTGATAGTTTCTCAATTAAAAAAAATTCGTGAAAAATTACTAGATATTCACGGACAGCATCAAAATCAAACACTATTACAAAGGGGAAGTCATATATTATATCTAGATAATTTTATAGGAAGAGAAATAGAAGAACCTTTAAATGAATTTTTAAAATTGAAATATGAATTACATGATATACGAAAAAAAATAGATAATATTAAAGGTAGTGAGGATAGGGAAAAGTTAATAGATTATACTAAGTTTCAAATTGATGATATAGAAAAAGGAAAGTTAACATCTAATGAAGAGGAAGAACTTAAAGAAGAATATAATATTTTGTCAAATGCAGAAAAGATAAATTCTTCATTAAAAATAAGTTATGATTTACTTTATTCTAGAGAGGATGGTAACTCTATATTAGAATCCCTTTCAAAAGTAATTAGTGAGATGTCTTCAATAGAAAAACATTTAGAACCAATAAAAGAAAAAAGGGAAATATTAGAAGGAGCTTATTTTAATATTCAAGAAATATCTAGAGAGATTAGGGATATTGCTAGTGGAGTGACATATGATGAGAATCGACTTTCTAAAATAAATGAAAGAATTTATGAAATCAATACATACAAGAAAAAATATGGTCCAACTATAGAAGATGTTCTAGAGTTTTATAAAAAATTAAAAGAAAAGTATGAAGAGCTCATAAATGCTGAAGAAATCATAAATGATTTGAAACTTAAGGAAAATAGTATTTTAGAGAATTTAAGAGAAGTAGGAAATGTACTCCATGATATTAGGTGTAAGTATAGTGAACCTTTAGAGAAAAGAATTTTAAACGAACTTTCATATGTAGGATTAGAAAAATCAAGAATGAATATTGAAGTTGAACTAGAGGACAATATTAAGGAAAGAGGCTTTGATGAAGTTGTTATTATGATTTCAACTAATCCTGGAGAGCCTTTAAAGCCGCTAGAAAAAGTACTTTCAGGTGGTGAACTTTCTAGGATAATGCTTGCATTAAAATGTGTATTTGCAGATAAAGATGATATTTCAACACTGATTTTTGATGAAATAGATACAGGAATAAGTGGAGAAGTAGGCCAAAGAGTTGGTGAAAAGATGTATGAAGTATCATTAGGACATCAAGTGTTATGTATAACACATCTACCACAAATCGCAATATTGTCAGATTATCATTTTTTTGTTAGTAAAGAAGTAAAAGATGAAAAAACTTTTACAAAAATAGATCTTTTATCAATAAACGAGAAAATAAAGCAAGTTGCATCTATGTTGGGCGGTAGAGAAATAACAGAAGCAACTTTAGAAAATGTTAGAGAGATGCTTAGATTTTCAGAAAATAAAAAACATGAAATAAAAGAAAATAGAGTACATAAGTAATTAAATTTTGGAGAAAATAAAACCGCAGGATAATGTGGTTTTATTTTTTTATGATAAAAATTTTTGTCTATAATAGAAAACTTACTATAGCATATAAGAGATGGACAATGGGCAACTTAAATACAGAAGCAAAGGAGGAGAAAAAATGAAAAATAGATTTAGTAAAGCAATAAAATTAATAGTAACTCCAATCTTGATTCTTGTAATTATGGCTTGCCTGTCTATTAGTGATGTACCACAGCATTTAGAAAAAAATAGAATACAAATATTAGAAGTTTTTAAAGAAGATATACCATTTTTAAAAAATATAAAGGTGAAAAATAAGTTTTTAGATGTATTTAAAGTCAAATCAGTATCTGCTAGAAAAGTTGATGACATAGAAGTAATTCCAGGTGGCAATAGCATTGGGGTAAAGTTATCAGCAGAAGGTGTGTTAGTGGTAGGTCATTCAGATGTAATAGTAAATAATGAAAAGAAAGAAAGTCCAGCAAAGGTAGCTGGGATAGAAGTAGGAGATTTGATAGTAAAAGTAAATGGAGAGAAAATAGAGAAATCTAAAGATTTAATAGAAAAAGTTAAAAAATCTAAATCAAATAAGTTAGAGTTAGAGATTATTAGAGCAGGAATAAATGTAAAAAAAGAAGTGGTTCTTTTAGAAGAGAAAAATGATGGATATAAAATTGGATTGTGGGTAAGAGATTCAACTGCAGGTGTAGGAACAATGACATTTTATGATGAGAAAAGTGGTAAGTTTGGGGCTTTAGGACACCCTGTAACAGATGGAGAAACTAATGAACCTTTTGCAATAAAAGAAGGAGAATTGCTAAAGTCTACAGTAATTAGTGTGAAAAAGGGTGAAAAGGGTTTGCCAGGAGAACTTAGAGGAATCTTTCAAGAAGAAGATAATCCTTTAGGAAAAATTCAAAAGAATACTCAATGTGGAATTTTTGGAGACGGAAACAAAAGTGCATGTAAGTTCATGAATAAAGAGCCTGTGCATGTAGCATTGAGAAATGAAATAAAGGTAGGTAAAGCATCTATAATAACAACTGTAGATGAGAATGGACCTAAGGAGTACGAAATAGAAGTAGTTAAGTTATTTGAGCAGAGTGAGCCGGGACCTAAAAGTATGATAATAAAAATAACAGATGAAGAATTGATAAGTAAAACTGGAGGTATAGTACAAGGAATGAGTGGAAGTCCAATTATACAAAATGGTAAAATAATAGGTGCTGTAACTCATGTATTAATCAATAAGCCAGATGTAGGATATGGCATATATATAGACTGGATGTTAGAAGATGTAGGAATAATCAAGTGACTTAATTGGCAAGAATGCAAAATTCTTGCCAATTATTATTGTATTAATAGTAGTATTATCAGTATATTAGTTAATAAAGAGTGAATAAAATAAAAAAAATGTTTTAAAAGTATTTACGAATAATAAATAATAGTGTATAATTTACAAATAGTGGAAGAAGTATTAAAAATTATGGAATAATTCCATTTGAATGAAATACTATCATATAAATTGTAAAAATATATTGTTGCTTAATTTTAATCTTTTCAAGATTATTTATCTAGTTTAGGGAAGGATTTCAAGTTGGTTATGTCGAATACAAACATAGACACAATTATTTATGTTTTGAAATTATTGAATTAAGAAGCAATGATGAAATATATATAATGATAGTAAATATTGGATGAAGGGGAGAAATACATGGAAAATTCAAAAATATCAGTACTTATTGCAGATGACAATAAAGAGTTTTGCAGCATACTTAATGATTATTTATTAAATCAAAAGGATATTGTTGTAACAGGTATTGCAAAGGATGGAAGAGAAGCTCTAGAGTTAATTGAGGAAAGGCAACCAGATTTAGTTGTATTAGATATAATTATGCCTCATTTAGATGGTTTAGGTGTATTAGAGAGACTAAACAGTATGACTCTAGAAAAAATTCCAAGAGTAATTGTATTATCGGCAGTAGGACAAGATAAAATCACACAACAGGCCATTACTTTAGGAGCTGATTATTATGTTGTTAAGCCATTTGATATGGATATTTTTACGAAAAGAATCAGAGAAATGTTTAATACAGTAGAAACTTCTGATAGGAGTAGACCAGTTGCTCAAATGCCAATTATGCAAAGAGAAACAGCTGCTACTAGCAAAGGACCTGTAGATCTTGAAACTGAAATAACAAATATTATACATGAAGTTGGAGTTCCAGCTCATATAAAAGGGTATATGTATTTAAGAGAGGCTATCACAATGGTTGTTAATGATATGGAATTATTATCGGCCGTAACTAAGGAATTATATCCTTCAATAGCTAAAAAATATAATACAACTGCATCTAGAGTTGAAAGAGCAATCAGACATGCGATAGAAGTTGCTTGGGGAAGAGGTCAAGTTGAGGCTATAAATAGACTATTTGGTTATACTGTTCATAATGAAAAAGGTAAACCAACAAATTCAGAATTTATTGCAATTATTGCTGATAAGTTAAGATTGAAAAATAAGGTAAGTTAAAAGTAATTATATTTTATTTTTAAGAATTTAAGCCTATAATCTATGTAAAAATAATGATATGAGATTATAACTATAAATATAATATTAATGTGTCATAAAAACACCTTTCGTAAATTATTATGAAATGATTTACATAAGGTGTTTTTTATTTCTTGATTATACAATTAAAGAATTTATATTTTAATAAAAAGTTAATATAGAAATAAAATTAAAATTTGAAGGAAGATACAAAATGAACAATTGTATAAAATTGGTACAAGATGTGAGCGCTAATTAGAATCCAATTTACTTTGAGAAAAAAATGAATACATTTAAGAGAAGAGTGTTGTCATGATATGTTTAGCATGATAATATTTGTATAAATTAGAAAAAAGATGAGTTAAAAGAAATAAATTTCAGGAAAAATTAAAGGGGGAATTATGAAAAGAAAAAAAATAATTAAAGGGAAATCTGTATGTTGTGTAGTTGCTGCTTCAATACTTATAGGAATTTTAGCACCAAAACAAATTGCACTTGCATCTGACATCTATTTTAGAGATAACTTCGAAACTGAAAGCAAGAATTGGAACATTGAAAAAGGAACTTGGGATTTAGTTAGTGATGGAAACAAAGCACTTAGACAAGCTTCTATAAAAACAGAAGGTATTGCTTCAAGTGGAAATATAGATTGGATAGATTATACTGTACAAGCAGATGTTAAAGTAGTTAATTTTAATGGATCTAATAAAGCCTCATTATGTGGACGTTATACTGATTCTAAAAATTACTATTCTGTTAATTTAAGTGATAAAAATGGAGGAATTATTGAACTTAAAAAGAAAGTAAAAGGTTCTAATACAACTATAGCAAAGGTTTCTACAAATATTGTAGAAGGAACTATCTATAAAGTGAAACTTGAAATGGTTGGTACAAAGATTAAGGTTTATATAAATGATAATTTATTAATAGAAAAGTCAGATAGTTCATTAAGTAGGGGTGCTATAGCACTTATGACAAGTAAAGTTAATGCTAATTATGATAATGTTGAGGTAGTTGGAATTAATACTGAAATAACTCCAACAGAGCCAACAAATCAAACTAACCCAACAACAGATCCGACAGTTCCAACTAATTCTATAGGGGGGGTAAATGAATACTCTGTTACAGGATTTTCAGCAGGAAATCAAGGTGGGGGAGTTATTGATGAAAATAGTTCATACTATAAAAAAGTAACAAATGCACAAGAATTAGGAGAAGCTTTAAAAAAGACTTCAAATGCAAAAGTTATAGAAATAGCAAATGATATTGATTTGGGATGGAACAACATTCCAGCGTCTGTAAAAGGGTCGCCTTTCTCACAAGCTAACACACCACTTACACATCCGATATTAAAAGAAAGTGGTGTAAGTAAGCTTTATGTTAAGAATTTCAGTGGACTTACTATTTACTCTAAAAACGGAGCTAAGTTAAAGCATGCTGGTGTAATTTTAGATAATTCTCAGAACGTAGTTATTAGAAATTTACAATTTGATGAACTTTGGGAATGGGATGAGAATACAAAAGGTAATTATGATAGAAATGATTGGGACTATATTACAGTTCAATCTTGTAAAGGTGTATGGATAGATCATTGTACTTTTGGTAAAGCATATGATGGTATAGTTGATTCTAAAAAAGGATCAACAGGACTTACTATCTCCTGGTCAAAATTTTTACCAGGAGATATGACAAAAGGTGGATTCTATGATGCAATGTTTGATGAAATGGAGAAGAATCAATCAAGTTATCCAATGTATAATTTCATAAAATCTCAAGGATTGAATAAAGATGATATTATGAAGGTTGCAGCGCCTCAAAAGAAGACACATTTGATTGGGTCTACTGAGTTTGCAAGTGATAATGCAAACTTACAAGTAACTTTACATCATAATTACTATAAAGATTCACAAGATCGTATGCCTAGACTTAGAGCTGGAAATGCACATGTATATAATGTGGTAATGGATGCAACAGGAGCAAGAGAAGCAGAGAGATTAATTCCTTCAGTTGCTAGCACAGCAATAACAAAGGCAGGATATCACTTTGGCATTTCAAGTAATGGCGCATTATCAACTGAAGGTGGTTCCGTTCTTGTAGAAAAAAGCCAAATACTGGGAGTTAAGAATCCTTTAAGAAATAATCAAAAAGATCCAGATAAATCTAAATATACAGGAAAGATTAAGGCTATAGATACAATTTATAAATATGATGATATATCTTATTGTGGTGATAGTGATACAAAAGGAAGTCCATTAGCACCAAATCCTGTGGCACCAGAGTTAAGTTTCTCATGGAATGGATTTGCCAAATTGCCATATAGTTATAATATGGATGACCCAACAACATTAATAGATAGATTAACAGGAACTAATGGAGTTGGAGCTGGAAGCTTAAAATTAAATTCTAATGATTGGCTTAAAACAAATTATTAAAAATTTTAGCAAACCCTAATAGATTTATATATATATACAAAGTAAAAAACACTTCTATAAGTAAAAAATACTAATAGAGGTGTTTTTTCAATAAAGTTTGTGGTAAAATTTTACATATAGGATATATTTAATAAATTTTAAAGGTGGTATGAAAGAATATGGCTAAATCAAGTTTTTTTAAGAAGAATAGCGACTATACAGAAATGATACAAGGCGAAGGAAACAATATTGAGAAAAAGGAAGAAGAAAAATATGAATTTAAAAAAATTAAGGATACTACTATAATGGATAGAGAAATAACTAAATATGTTATAAATAATTTCCCTTCTATGGCAACAGAAATAAGAAATGCATTAATAAATTTAGCTAGTACATTAGAAAATACTATAGATTTTATTGAAGATAAATCTAGTTCTGTAATAAAGAATGATAGAGATTTTAAATTAAGTCAAGAACATAGGGATAAATCTATAGAGATTTATGATGTTGTACAAAAAATAAATGACTATGTGAATTGGATGAATGAAGAATATGATGATGATAAAATAGAAACAAAGGAGCAAGAAATAAATGATATAGAAGAAGTTACTGTAGAAGAAAATTTGAAAGAAGAAGTTGATAACATAAATGGAAGTGATAATCTGTTATAATATTTTTATAATGTGATAATAAATTTATCAGGAGGACTAGGATGGATTTTAAAGAAGTACTTATAGATAAAAAGGAAGTATTTAAAGGTGATTTTTTGAAGGTAGAAAAATTAAAAGTTAGATTACCTGATGGAAATGAAGGAAATAGGGATGTAGTACGGCATCCAGGAGCTGTTGCAGTATTAGCGTTTATAGATAATGAAAATATACTGCTAGTTGAGCAATATAGAATTGCATTAAATAAAACTATGTTAGAAATACCTGCTGGAAAATTAGAAAAAGGAGAAGAGCTATTGAAATGTGCTCATAGAGAATTAGAAGAAGAGACAGGATATAAGGCTAAGAACATGGAGTATTTAGGAACTATAGCAACAGGAGCTGGTTTTACAGATGAATTAATTCATATATATAAGGCTACAGAATTATATGAAGGTGTTAAAGGTGGGGATGATGATGAATTTATAGAAGCAACACCTTATAAGATTCAAGATGTTAAGAATTTAATTAAAGAAGGAACTATAATTGATACAAAAACAATATCATCCTTAATGTACATTTGATAATTAATATTAAAAGAGTAGAGATATAATGTTTAATTTTAAACAAAGTATCTCTTTTTTTTTCTTAAAAATGTTAGGAGTATACTCACTATGCATAATTTATAAATAGTAATCATAGTATTATTTAGAACAACATAAGGAGGATGAAGAGATGAATAAATTATTGGAAAAGATTAATGAAACTTTTAGAGAAAACAAGCTTTATTATATAATTGTTTTACTTCTATTTTGTATAGGAATAGTAGTTGGAGCTTATACTGTAAAGTACATGAACATAGGAGATAAAGAAGATTTATCTAATTATTTTACTACATTTGTTAATGGAATAGGAGAAAAAACAATAAACTATGGAGCTTTGTTATTAGATGTGGTTAAAAAAAATTTATATTTAATACTTCCAGTATTTGTACTAGGTTTCACCTTTTTTGGATCTCCAGTTATTCTAATTGTTGATTTTTTTAAAGGGTTTAGTTTAGGATATACATTTACATTTTTACTGACAACATTTCAAGGTAAAGGGATAGGTTTAGCTTTTGCATCTATAATACCTCAAAATATTATTTATATACCCTGTTTTATAGCATTAAGTGTTATAGCATTGGAAATGTCTACAGCAAAGTTTAGATTACGATTTTTAAAAAAGACAAGTGCGCAATTTAATACAAAAGGTTTAGGTAATTATATTATTGTAATAGCTGCCTTATTTATTATTGGAATAATGATAGAAACATATGTATGTCCAAATTTAATAAAATTAGTGGTAACTAAGATATATACTTAGATGAATAATAACATCATGATAAATATATAAAGAGAAAGGCTTAATTATGTCGAATATAATAATTATAATAATGGTGTAGGAGAAGGTAATGATAGAAATTATAAATAATTATAAGAACTATTTGCTGCAAAATGACAAGAGTGAAAATACAGTATATGCATATGTGACTGACGTAAATCTATATACAAAATTTCTAGAAAAGAAGGAAATGAATTTGTATAGTTCTGATAATGTGGCAGTTATGGCTTATATTCAGCATCTCTTAAACCAAGGAAAATCAGAACGTTCAATTAATAGAATTGTAATTAGTTTAAGAAGTTTTTATGGATTTTTGAAAAGTAGATCGTTAGTAAATGATATACCTAAGATTACTTATAAGAGTAGCAGAAATACAAAAAAATTACCACAAATTTTAACTGTTGATGAGGTTGATAGAATTATAAGATCTGTTGATAAAGATGGGACAAAGGGGATTAGAGATAATGCTTTACTTGAACTTATGTATGCAACTGGTATGAAGGTTTCAGAGCTAATTGGTGTTAATGTTGAAGATGTAAATCTTGATTTATCATTTGTAAAATGTACAGACAATAAGCATTATGAAAGATTAATACCTATAGGAAGAAGTGCATGTAGAGCTATTGAAGAGTATCTTAGTATTCGTGACCAAGTTGCAGATGCAGGGGTAAGTAATCTTTTTGTTAATTTGAATGGCCAAAAGTTGACAAGACAGGGAATATGGAGAATTGTAAAAGAATACTCGCACAAAGCAGGTATTGATAAGGATGTTAATTTAAACACATTTAGACATTCTTTTGCTGTCCATATGTTACAAAATGGGGCAAATGTTAGAGCTGTTCAAAAGTTACTTGGAAATCAAGTGTTAACTTATATGGATACTTATTATGAAATCATAAATAGCGATAAAATAAATTTAATATATAAAAAATCACATCCCAGAGCATGATAAAATTATAACTTTTTTTCAAAAGTTAAGTGCTATATGCAGAGGGGAATATTAAATTTGAGATTTTATGAAATTAATGGAGAAATCCATAAGAACAGATATATTAGCTGGATATTGGGAAATCATATGTGTTATTATATAAATTATTAAATGCTTATCATAATAAACTTTTAAGAAAATTATTAATGAGTTTATGGATAAGACTGAAGTTAAACGTATATTAATTAATAAAGTAGCTTCAGATACTGAAATTGTACAGGAGTTAGGCGAATAATATGTAAAATTGGTTTCCCAATAATAAATACTTGAAATAAGAAAAGTGGTACTGTAGGCAAATTTCAAAATATACACAAAGTTCATTTACAATTAAGAGTATAATGGACATTTAGGAGAATACATACAATACTTGTGTATGGCAGAAAGTTAAGGGTGAAATAAGAAAAATTTTATACTAAAATAAACTCTTTAATTTATGAAATGATAGAATAAGATAAGTTGTAATAAAGTTTTGTTATAGAACTTTATTACAGCTTTTTTTTATTAAAGTGACAAAATGTGATATTTTTTTTTGAAATGGTAATAATAATCCTAGAAAGGAGGAAGATAAATGAAGAAAAAATATATAAAATTTATATCATTAAATCTACTACTTATGCTAACATTTTTTGTTATTCCATTTAATACAATAGCTTTAGCAGTAGAAGATGATATAAAACAAGAAGAAAAAACAGAAGAAAAGGCAGAAGAAACTGAAGCTGAAATAGATGAAAAAGAGGAGGGGAAAACAGAAGGTAATTCAGGTGGGGCAGAAAATATTGAAGCAAAGTCAGCACTTCTTATGGAACCTATTTCAGGCAAAATAATTTATGAAAAAAATATAGATGAAAAATTTGCTCCAGCTTCAGTTACAAAAATAATGACAATGTTACTTGCTATGGAGTCTGTAGATAATGGTAAAGTTAGTTTGTCTGATAAGGTAACTTGCAGTGAAAATGCAAAGAAGATGGGTGGAAGTACCATGCTTCTTGATACAGGAGAAGTGAGAACTTTAGAAGAGTTAATTAAGGGAGTAGCTATTGCATCAGGAAATGATGCAGCAGTAGCTATAGCTGAATACATAGGTGGTACAGAAGGGGATTTCGTTGCTTTAATGAATAATAGAGCAAAAGAACTTGGCATGAAGAACACTACTTTTAAGAACTGTAATGGACTTCCAGCAGATGGTCATTTATCAACTGCTAGAGATATTGCAATTATGTCTCAAGAATTATTAAAACATCAAACTATTTTAAAATATTCAGGAATATATATGGAAACAATTTCTGAAGGAAGAAAATCTCCCATAGAACTTGTAAATCATAATAAATTAGTGAGATTCTTTGAAGGATGTGATGGTCTTAAAACAGGATTCACCAATGAAGCAAAATATTGTATTTCTGCTACAGCTAAAAGAAATGGTGTAAGGATGTTAACAGTAATTATGGGAGCTCCAACATATAAAATAAGAAATAGAGATGCAGGTATTCTTATGAATCATGGATTCTCTAAGTTTCAAGGAAAAAAATTATTATCAAAAGATGAAGATGTACAGCAAGTTCAAATGGGAGAAAAAACCGATAAATTCTTTATAGCTAAAGCACTAGGAGATTTAGAAGTGGTAATTCCTAAAGGAATTAATGGAGAATTAGAAAAGAAAATCGTAATAGATGAATTAAAGAATGAGTACAAAGCTGGAGATATAGTAGGAAAGTGTGAGGTTTATTTACAAAATGAAAAAGTTGGAGAAGTTCAAATTTATTCAGATAGAGATATTCAAAAAGGTGGATTATTTGAAGGAATTAAATATAATATAAAGAATATCTTTAAATAGTAATATTATTAAAAAGCTATCTCAAAAAATGAGATAGCTTTTTTATTGAAAAATTTAGGTTTAAAGTGATTATAATTTATATTATAATAAGGAGTAGACTTTAGAAATTATTAAGGGTAAAGGGGGATCGTTAATGGAATTACCAAGTATAAAAATAGATAATTTCGAAGGACCCTTTGACTTGTTATTACATTTAATAAAGAAAAATCAAATGGATATTTATAATGTAGAAATATATAAGGTAACTAATCAATATTTGAGTTATTTAGATAAAATGAAGGAAATGGACTTAGACATTACTTCAGAATTTATTGTTGTTGCAGCTACCCTTATAGAAATTAAGTCAAAGACTTTACTTCCGAAGCCTAAAAAGGAAGAAGAGGATGAAGAGGATATTGAGAAGAATTTGTTAGAAAAGCTTATTTTATACAAAAAAATTAAGGAGTCAACTAATTTCTTTAGGGAACGGTATACAAGCGCAGGTAGTATTTTTACAAAAAAGCCAGAAATAATTGAAGAAGTTAAAAAAACTCCAGTTGATAATGATGATTTGTTAAAAAATGTTACTTTGTTAGATTTATATAATATATATAACAATTTATTAGAAATTCATAGAAATAAGCAAAATAGAGCAAATGTAATTCAGAAGAAAATTTATGTTGATAAATACAAAATAGAAGATAAATTTGATTATCTAACAGAGAGGTTAAATAAAGATAAATCCACAGATTTTGAAGACATAATGATGGAGTGTGAATGTAAGCTTGAATGTGTAGTAACTTTTTTAGCTTTATTAGAGATGATTAAACAAAAGGTGGTTAAAGTATATCAAAGTTCAAGTTTTGGGACTATAATCATTGAAAGGATGGCAGAAAATGAATAAGTTTGAAGTAGGTCAGTTTGAATTTAAGGAAACATCTAGAAGAGGAATTCAAAAGGCAATTATAGAAGCAATGCTTTTTGTAAGTGGAGAACCTCTTATGTTAAAAGATTTAGCTGTTCACTTAGAAACTAGTATTAAATATGTAGAAGATGTACTTGATGAACTTATGAAAGATTACGAAAAGGAAGATCGTGGGATAAAACTTATCAAAATTAATGGGGGATATCAGTTAGCCACAAAGAGTGAGCATAGTGATTATATTCAAAAATTGTTGAAAAAAAATAAAAGACAATCATTATCTCAAGCTTCTTTAGAGAGTTTAGCAATTATAGCATATAAACAGCCTATAACCAGAATAGATATAGATGAGATTAGAGGCGTTAAATCAGAAAGTGCTATCCAAAAGCTTGTTGAGAAAGAGTTAATTAGAGAAATTGGAAGACTTGAAGTTCCAGGGAGACCAATATTATATGGAACTACAGAAGAATTTTTAAGACAGTTTGGATTACATGATTTAAAAGAATTACCTTCCTTAGATTTATTTATATTAGAGGAAGAAGAGAAGTTGGAAGCAAGTATGACTCTTGAAGAAGGAGAAGACGAATAAAGTAATTTATTAATGATAAGTATAAATAAACATATAAGTATTTTTTATTAATTTTAATAAAAATAGCTATCTAAAAGAAATTATTAAAGTTCTATTTTAGATAGCTATTCTTATGATTATTTTTCATTTAATTTAAAAGAACAATCCGAAGAATCATAAGATTTTTCTTTTTCAGAAGTTGAATCTGATGTTTTTTTAAATAAGTCTTTTATCATATCAATAACTTGAGGTACAGTGTCAACAATTCTATCACAAGTACTATCATGGTCTACAGGAAGAAGTCTTACAGAGTCCTCTTTAACAACTAAAAAAGCTACAGGCTTTACAGTTACTCCAGCACCAGAGCCACCACCAAATGGATATTTTTGATCTATCTTATCTAGGGTTGATTTGTTAGGAAATTCACTTCCACCTGATGCAAATCCAAAACTCACTTTTGAAATTGGAATAATATAATTACCATCTTTTGTTTCTACTGCATCACCTATTACAGTGTTTACATCTATCATATCTCTAAGACTTTCCATTGTACTTTTCATTAAACTATCAATTGGATGTTCATTACTCATATTTTACCTCCTTCAATTTCTTTTTCTTTTATGTATAAAGTTACCTTTATGAATAAAATTACCATATAAATAATTTGTGCTAAAGAAAGGGTTATTATACTAGTTATTTTAATTTCGGTAATAATTTCATCTTTAAATATTGGATTTATAGGTAATATAAATTTTTTTATTTTAAAGATAATACTAAATATAAAAGAAAGCAAAGGCAAAGAAGTAGATAAAAGTCCATAGGAGATAGCTGTTTTTGCTGCATCAGCAAAGGAGTAGTTAAAATAGCCATCTATTTTTAACCTGGGTTTAAATTTATTGCTTTTGAATTCTTTAATATACAGTATAATTCCATCTACAGAAAGATTCTGAAATAAACTAGACTTTTTCTTTTTACTTTTAGTATTTTTTTGATTATTGCTGATATTAGTAGAATCAGTTTCACCTTTCTTTTTTTTTTGAATTAAAGAAAATTTATATACATTTATATAATAATTATCTTTTGAAAAAAATAAAGTGATTTTAATAGGTAAAGGAACAAAAATAATAGTTAAAATTATAAATAGTAATAATTTCATAGTATTCCTCCATAAATATAACATTCATAGTATTACCATTTATGCTGAAAATAAACTATGTTTTTTTATTATAAAATGTATTAATTAATAAAAAAAAGATAAACTACACATAGAGTACAATTTAGAAGGTGGTTTAAATGAAAATATTTATTAGAAAAATATTTGTGTTTATAGTAACTGCAATATTGGTACTAAATATAAATTTATGTACTATAAAAGCCTACAGTAAAGAAAATTTTAGAGTAAGTGCTCATAATGCAATAGCTCTAGATAGGGAAACTGGTCAAGTATTATTTGAACAAAAGGGATACGATTTAGTTCCAATGGCAAGTACTACAAAAATTTTAACAGCTCTCATTGCAATTCAAAAAGGAGATTTAGATAAAACTTTTACTGTAAGTAAAAATGCAGCTTCAGTTAGGGGATCTAAAGTTGGATATAAAGCAGGGGAAAATATTACAGTTAGAGAATTATTATATGGTTTGATGTATAAATCAGGAAATGATGCAGCAATAACTATAGCAGAAGGAATTGGAGGTTCTATAGAAGGGTTTGCAGAAATAATGAATCATTTTGCAACTAGTTTAGGATTATTAGATTCACACTTTGAATCACCTCATGGACTAGATTCTGGAGATCATTATTCATCTGCTTATGACCTTGCGATTTTAACTGCTAAAGGTATGGAATATGATACTTTTAGAGAAGTTGTAGGAACTAAAGAAATAGATAAGGCAAAATATAATTTTACAAGAAGTTACAATAATATTAATAAAATATTATGGAAAATTCCAGGAGCTAATGGAGTAAAAACCGGATATACAGGGCAAGCTGGAAAATGTTTAGTTTCATCTGTTAATGATAATGGAAAGGATATTATTATTGTAGTTCTAAATTGTCCAGATAGGTGGAATCAAACAGAAAAAATATACAAGTATGTAAAAGGGATTAATGCATATGAGAGTATGGTAATGAAAGAACTAGTAAAAAAAGAAGAGGAAGAGTATGGTTTTGATAAGGAAGAAGCACAATTTGAGATTAGAATGTAAAAATCTTTGTAATAAATAGTTTGCAATTATTATAAGATTTTGATAATCTGAAATGAGTAAAGTTTACAGGGGGAATTAAAAATGGATAAGAAGAAAATATTAAGTACAGTTGACCATACTCTATTAAATCAAACTAGTACTTGGGAAGAAATTAAAACAATTTGTGATGATGGTATAAAATATAAAACAGCATCTGTATGTATACCACCTTCATATATAAAGGAAGCTAAGGGGTATGTAGGAGAAAAGTTAGCTCTTTGTACAGTTATAGGATTCCCAAATGGATATATGACTAAAGAAACTAAGGTGTTTGAAACAAAGGATGCTATAGAAAATGGTGCTGATGAAATTGATATGGTTATAAATCTTGGTTGGGTTAAGGATAAGAAGTTTGAACTTATAGAGGATGAAATAAAATCAATAAAGGAAGCTTGTGGTTCAAAAATTCTTAAAGTTATAATTGAAACATGCTTCTTAACAGAAGAAGAAAAGATAAAAATGTGTGAAGTTGTAACTAAAGCTGGTGCAGACTTTATTAAAACTTCAACTGGATTTGGGACAGGGGGAGCAACTAAGGAAGATTTGGAATTATTTGCAAAACATGTAGGGAAAGAAGTTAAAATTAAGGCAGCTGGTGGAGTAAGAGACCTAGAAACAGCAGAGCTTTTTATAAAAATTGGTGCTAGTAGACTTGGAACTAGTTCTATTGTAAAAATTATAAATAATGAAGAAGTTACTGGTTATTAAAATAGAAAAATAATAGAAGCTTCCAATTTAAAGATGTATACATAGAGAATATTAGTAACAGTAGTATTCTCTATGTAATAAATACAAACTAAATATTTAATAAAATTATTAAATGGACTATTAGCATTAATAATAGCCTCTTTTACTTATAACATAGTCTTTGAAATATACTATTTTGTTTCTATTCGTTATATTTACCTCATATAATAAGGTTGGAAATCTAAGTGACGCAAGATAAGCATATCCATCTACAGCTTCAGTACAAATTCCTGTAGCCATATACCAATCACCTTCATCCATTATCATTACAATATCACCTTTTTTAATAGGTGCATATACTACATCTGACATAAGTTTTCCTCCAATATTTATATTTTTCTTTAGTAAAAATATGTTGTTCAATATAGTTTTCGGATGATTCTAAAGAAAACTTTAATTAAATATTAAAAATAAAAAATGTAATTGTAGGATATTAATACCTATAATGATATTGTGTTGAAATTTATACAAATTAAGGATATACCAGTTACTATTGTAATAGGCATATCCTTAATTTGAAAAATTCTTATAATTAAAAATATTAGTGAGTAAGTATTTCTGTTCCAGTTTCAGTGACTAGGACAGTGTATTCCCATTGTGATGAAGGATATCCATCTTCTGTTAGAGCAGTCCAATCATTATCTGCATCTACAAATAAGTTAGGTTTTCCCATATTTATCATAGGTTCAATTGTGAAAATCATGCCAGGAACTAATAGCATATCAGTACCTTTTTTACCTACATGAGCAACAAAGGGATCTTCATGAAACTGAAGTCCAACACCATGGCCACCAAATTCACGTACTACAGAATAACCATTAGCTTCAGCATGTTTTTGGCATGCTTCACCAATGTCACCTAAGAACCCCCAAGGTTTAGCAGATTCAAGAGCTAAATCTAAACATTCCTTAGATACTCTAACTAGTTTTTTCAAATCTTCATGAACTTCACCAATCATAAACATTCTTGATGCATCAGAGTAATACCCATTATAAATAGTAGATACATCTACATTTATAATATCTCCATCTTTCAATATTACATTTTTATCAGGTATTCCATGACATATTTCATCATTAATTGAAGTACAACAACTTTTTGGAAAACCCTCAAAGTTTAAAGGTGCAGGAATTGCCCCTTTAGAAATTGTATAATCATGAACTAAAATATCTATATCTTCAGTAGATAGACCTGCTTTAATATTTTTAGCAACTAAATCCAAGACTTCAGTATTTATTTTAGCACTTGCACGTATTCCTTCAATTTGTTCAGCATTTTTAATTATATCCTTTGGTGGGATTATACAACCTTTATTTTCATAATGTTGTAATTTTTGATCAAATTCTAAATGGCACTTTTTATATTTTTTATTACTACCACACCAACAAAGATCATTTCTATTAAGATCCATTAATATCTCTCCTTTTTATAATTGTCTATATTCATTATATAACTTTTAAGTGAGAATAGGAATGAAATAAATGTATAATGATGTAACAAATTATATTTTAGAAAATACTTTAATATAAGGAGTAATTTCTATAAAAGGGGTACTTGATGATTAAAGAAAAAATGGATTGTATTGACTGTGGAACAGAATATTGCCCATGTAAGTTAGCAGAATCAGGTGAATGTATATTATGTTCTCAATTACATGAAGAATGTTTTTGTGATTGTGTAAATTGGAAAGGAGTTTGTGTATATCAAGAATTTTATAATAATGGGTTGAAAGCAAAGGAGGGAAGAAAAGCTATAACTTGCAAGGTTGTAGGTGTAGAAGCACTTAATAAAGAACTTACCATGATTAAATTTTCAGCTCCTCATAAACTTGCACTAGATTTAGTGAAACCAGGTAGTTATATATTTATTAGGACTGATGAAAATTATTTTTTTGATATACCAATTTCAATTATGGAATCAGATATAGAAAATAATATAATTACTGTAGTTATTGAAATTAGAGGAATTAAAACAAAAAGAATACAAAGCATAAAATTATATGATGAAATAGTAATAAGAGGGCCATATTGGAATGGTGTATTTGGAATAGATAATTTAATAGCACAAAAAGAAAAAAATTGCCTAATTTTTTCTAGAGGAATAGGAATGGCACCAATGATGCCAGTTATACGAAAACTTGTCTCTAATAATAATGAAGTAGATGTTTATGTAGATTTGAGTCCTTATAAGAATAATTTTGTTAAAGAAAATATAGAGAAGTATGGTATATTTCCAAAGGAAACAAATCTTCTTCATAATGGAAAGTTATCTAAGGAAGGTAGATTTATAATAGATCATTCAATTAAGGATAAGAACATAGAGTTCATTCATTTAGCTGGTGCAGATATTTTGACTTATGGTGTAATTGATTATTTAGATAAAATAAATAGAAATGATATTAAGTTATCTTGTTGCAATAATTTTAAGATGTGCTGTGGAGAAGGAATCTGTGGTGCATGTACAGCAAGGTATGCTGGACATAAAGTAAAGAGATTCTGTAAATTGCAGCAAGATCCAAGAAGCATTTTTAAGGGGAGAAGATTTATATGAAAATAGTTATAGTTGGTGGAGGTTGGGCAGGAACAGCTGCAGCTATTAGTGCAAAAAAAGCAGGTGCTGAAGTTCATATTTATGAGAAAACTGATTTATTATTAGGACTTGGTAATGTTGGTGGCATTATGAGAAATAATGGTAGATATACTGCATCAGAAGAACTTATTGCATTAGGTGGAGGCGATTTAATTAAGGTTACTGATAGGGTGACAACTCATAAAGATATAGAGTTTCCAGGACATAAAAATGCTAGTCTTTATAATGTAAATAAAATAGAGGGAGAAGTTAAAGATTATGTAGAATCCTTAGGAATTAATCTTCATATGGAAAGTAGGGTAAGAGATGTAGAATTTGATGGGCACAAGATTAAAGGAATATATTTAGCAGATGATACCTACGTGGAAGGCGATGTCTTTATTGAGACAACAGGTACAACTGGACCTATGGGAAATTGTTTAAGGTATGGTAATGGTTGTTCTATGTGCATTTTAAGATGTCCATCATTTGGACCAAGAATAAGTATAAGTCAAAGATGTGGAGTGTCTGATACTCAAGGAGAAAGAGGAGAAGATGTGTTAGGGGCTATGAGTGGGTCCTGTAAACTAGCTAAAGAAAGTTTATCAGATGAAATAAGAAATGAGTTAGAGGATAAGGGCGTTGTTGTATTAAAGGTTCCAAAAGAAGATATTAATTATGATAAACTTAACAGTAAGGTATGTCAGCAATATGCATTAAAAGAATTTGCTGAAAATATAATACTTTTAGATACAGGACATCCCAGGTGAACCATTCTGCAAAATTTTGGATAATTCTTCTTCGCTATATTCTATTTCTTTATCATCTTCATCACTTCCAATAAACTTCATTTGTATACGTCCATTTCCTCTGCCTTTACCATACCAATAAATAACGTCAACTAGCCCATCTATTATTTCTTTCTGTTTTTCCATAGGTAATGTATCAATGTTTTTGCAATCATTGAGGTGTTTTTCTATGATTTGGACATTTAACATATCTATTTTTAATTTAGTATTATCTAACTCAAGGTTATTGATTTTTAGTTCAATATCTTTACATTCTAATTCCAGGGCTTTAATTTTAGTAACTAGGATATCAGATATTTCTGTGGTTAAAGAAAGTTTATCTACTAAATTGTCAATTTGTTTCTTTTTGTTTAATAAGGATTTTTCAAGTGAAAGTTTTTCTATACCTACACTATTTTCCTTTGCCTTTTGCTTATACTGCTCTTTTAGGGAGTTTAAGTACTCTTCTTTATTTTGAGAAACTTGTTTTAGGCTTAGTATTACAAGTTTTTCTATTATATCTGCTTTTGCGTTGTCATTAGCACATAATGCTTTGTGTGATTTTCTTTTTAATGAGCATGTATAGTAAAAGCGTTTTTTGCCTGTGGCATTGGAGACAGATCCATGTTGAATTAACATATACTCCTTACATTTTCCACATTTAAGTTTGCCAACTAATAGAGCATTGTGGGTTTTGCCCAGTCTTGGGAATTTTGTTCTATTGGTATCAAACTGTTCTTGAACTTTAAGCCATAACTCAGGTTCTATAAAGCCCTCTACAGTACTTACTGCTGCAAATCTTTCACTTAAAGGTTTATTTTGTTTTACGAATTTTCCATTCTTTTTACTTTGCTCAGTTTTGTTATAGGTTAATAGTGAATGAACATTATCAGCCACTCCGTAGATGGACCAATTGTTATTTTTCAGATAGTTTATAACTTCTGAATTTGATTTAACATATATAGGGTTTTGTAGAATGATCTTAAGTGTAGATTTTTCATACATAATGCCTGTTCTTGATTTTATTTGATTTTGTGTAATGTAGACTTCTAATTGATGTAGGCTACCAAGTTCAAGGTATTTTTCATATAAGAATTTTACCAGGTTCATTTCTTCTTCATTTACAATTAATTGAGTTCTTTCTTTAGGTAATCCATTTTCATCAATAAAAGAAGTCCTTTCTGAAGTAAAGCCAACAGGAATTTTTCCACCAGTCCAACGACCATTTTTGGCCATTTCAAGCATGTTATCCTTTACTCTTTCAGCAATAGTTTCACGTTCCAATTGGGCAAAAACAGAAGCTATATAGATCATAGCTCTGCCCATTGGAGTACTTGTATCAAACTGTTCTTTGATTGAAATGAAATCACAATTATGAGATTGTAAAATTTCTAGTGTTGAAGAAAAATCAGCTACATTACGGGAGATTCTATCTAATCTATAGCATACAAGAATGTCAAGTTTCTTGCTTTTTATAGCACGCATAAGCTTTTTGAATTTAGGTCTATCAAGATTTCCACCACTGAAGCCTTCATCTTCATAGATGGTGAATTCAACATCTTTACCTATAACTCTATTTATATAGTCTTTACACATTTCAACTTGATTCTCAATAGAATCACCTTTTCCAGTGAACTTGGATTTTCTACTGTAAATAGCTACTCTTTTAGTCATTATTTACTTTCATCTCTTTTCTTTCTTATTCTTTCTATTCCAGCTTTGAAAAAATCTTTTAGAAAATCTGATTCATATTCATTTAATTCTATACCATCTAATTTAAGTTCATCAGATTTAAATATAGCATCTAATGTATCTGCTATATCACTAACAGTATGCTCAATTGTTTCTAAATTTAGTAATTCATCAACTGTAGTGTCTAATGCTTTTGCAACTTTCTCTAGATTATTAGAGTTTAAATTTTGGCTTTTACCGTTTTCTATATCATGTAGTGTTGCATAGCCAATACCACATTCTTCTTTTAATTTATTTAAACTCAATCCTTTTTTCTCTCTCAATGTCTTTATATTTAATCCTAAGGTACTAATATTCATTTTAAACCATCCTCTATTTGTTTTTATTTGTTATAAGTAAATTATATCAGTTTGCCGATAATATGCAATAAAATTAATTATCGGTAAAATGACATAATTATTTAAAAGTTATCGTTAATGTGATAGAAATGAATAAAAAAAGGAGTATTAGTGAGATAAAATGGGAATTTGTGTGAAAAATAAGTGGTACAAGCGATAAATGAATATTTACTATGTCAGAAAAGCGATATATAATTCAAATATAATCTCGCTTGGGCGATAAGTAGGAGGGGAAGATGAACATAAATAAGATTATTAAAACACTTGAAAGACAAGGAATATCAATGCATGAGTTATCTAATAAATGTGGGGTGCCATATTCCACATTGCATGATATTTTGAATGGAAAAGCTAAGAATCCACGTGTTGATACAGTAAGTAAAATTGCAGAAGGTCTTAATATGTCAATTAATGAAATTTTAAATGAGGAGGGAATTGATGAAGAGAGTAATATTGAAAATAAAGAAAAAGAAAACTGATAGTAACCCTTTAGGTAAATGATTCATATTATGTATGGAGTTTTTTATGGGGGTGGACAATGTATACTGTATCATTAATTTTACCAAGTAAAAAGAAAGGGAAGGAAGAACTTGAAAAAAGGTATGCAAGAATTATGGCTAATATAACTGCTGATATGCTCAGTACAGAAGAATTGAAAATTTTAATTGATAAGTTGGAAGCAAAAGAGAAACAGGCTTAGTGCCTTAAGGCCTAAAAAATAACATAATAAATGTTAAGTAAGGATTAGGTGGTATATGTATATTTTATTTAAAGCAATAGCAGGAGGTTTATCTTTAACTTATTTGATGATGCTTTTAATTTTGTGTTTTAGGGATTTTATGATAAGCAAGAAAGAAAAGAAGAAAATAGGAATTTTCATTAATATGATTTTAACAATATGGACATTAATAAGTTTCATTTATGTTTTCATGAGTTTTTTCTATGATTAAAGCTTTTAATGTATAAACAATAAGAGGACAAGCTAAGTAATTTAAGAAAATTGTTAGGGCTTTTATGGAAGGAGGATTTTTTGAAATCAATTATTAAATCTATTACAAAAAAATACACACTGCACCTCGTCAAAGCTTGCAATGTGTGTGAAGCCTGATTAAAAACCTCATATTTATTATAGCTTAAAAATGGCTATAAAACAACCTTTTATCGGGCTTGTAATAGGTATTATCTTAATAACCATAAGGTAATTTAGAAGAGGATAAGAGGTGAAGAGATAGGTGCCTATAAGAGAGAAGAGAATCTATAGTGGAAAATATCTAGAGGTAGAAATTTATCCAATAACAAAGAATGAACAGAAACAGAAGAGGGGGAAGAAAAATAAAATATCACTCCCTAAGCAAAAAAACTTAAATGATAAAAATTCTAAGAAACATCTAAGAAGATTAATAAATGCAAATTTTACAGATAAAGATATAGTATTTCATGGAACTTATGATGAAGAGAATTTACCTAAAAGTGAAGAAGAGGCTAAAAAGAATGTACAGAATTTCTTGAGAAGAATAAAAACATATAGGAAGAAGAATGGATTAGAACCACTAAAGTATATAGCAGTAACAGAATATAAAGAAGCTACTGAAGATAAAAGAACTAAGACAAGAATACATCACCATATAGTTATGAGTGGTATGGATAGAGATGAAGCTGAGAGGATATGGGGGAAGGGAAAGCATTCTAATGCTGATAGACTTAAGGCTAATGAACTAGGATATGAAGAACTAGCTAATTATATTGCTAAAGATCCTAAGGGAAGTAAACGGTGGTGCCAAAGCAAAAATCTGCAGCAGCCAATTGTAAAAGTAAATGATTATAAATATTCTCATAAGAAAGTTTGGGAGTTAAGTCAGTCCCAAGGAGATAAAAAGATATTTGAAAATTTATATCCAGGATATAGATTTACGGATCATAGGGTAGAAGTTAATGATATTAATTCTGGTACCTATATTTATATAAAAATGAGACAACTGAATTGAAGAATGATAGGTAAGAAGTAAAAAAAATAATGAGGAAAGAGGATGGGAAAGGTTATGAATAAATCTAAATTAGAGAGATTATATGAAGAAAGAGGGTTAATGGATTATAAGCTTAAAACACTCCAGGATTTATTTTTTATTTATGGGGTTAAGCTTAATCAAGTTGATGGATATAGTAAACTTGAAGGTGAATATAGAGTTAGGGTTAAGGAGTTTATTATGGATTATTATAATAGTTATGGATTGGAAAGTAGTGGGATAAGTATTCTTAATGTAATTAAAACAGATGAGTATTTAAAGGTTGAACTTGTTGATGATGGTCATTGGAGAATAGGGTTTTTAGAATTAGGTGTTAATAATTAAAGAGGATTTTTGGGGCATAGAAATATACTTGTTTTACAGTATTATAGTGATTTCATAATATAAAATTTAAATTTTTTAGAGTATATGTTATCATTAATTTAGTATTAACTAAATTAGGAGGTAATAGTTATGAACAGTGTTAATATTGAATGGTTTACTCTTCTGATAACTATATTTAATATATTATTATGGAGTGGAATAATTTTTGGAATCTATAAATATCATAAATATAAAACTGAGACAGAAAAATTAAAAAAGAATAGTTAATTGCAATATTTAAAGAAAAAGGTATATTTCATGTTGTTATACAAGAAATATACCTTTTAAAAATATATTAAGTTACATCAAGCTTAGTAACTTGTCTTACAGTTAAGTTAGCACCTGATTTGCTATTGAAAAGCAATCACTTAATGATTCAACGTTAATGATTCAGCATTACTTTTCACACTATGATATAATTGTAATATAAGTAAAAAAGTTTCAATATGTGGGGGTATTATGGGGAAAAAAATTATTTATATATTGATGGTTATAGTATTTCTGTTATTTGTAAGCGAAAGTCTTTACATATTATCTTATATTCAACCTAAGATAGTTTTTACATCAGGGATGAAAACAATAAGTGATGAGGATTATAAAAGAATTTTAAATAATCAACAGGTATCTTATTCAAATAAGAATATTGATAAGTTTAAAGAAATATCCGTAGGAATTAAGTCAAAGGAGCCTATGGGAATTAATAGCCACATAAAAATAGAAAGAGATATTTTGAAAGAATATTTGAGAAATGATGAACATATCCAAATACTTGGTGGTAATTCTTTTGATCATGGAAGTGAATATAATGAAAGTATTGAAGTTTACTTAATTGACATATCAGAAGATGAATTAAAAAAATCGCTTGAAAATTTTAAATATAAAGCTAAGTGGAATAATATATGGAATAATAATTATAATCAAGTTTTCTACTTAAAAGATTACTTGTCAGAGTAGATAAATTAATAGTCTTAAGCCATTTGTAGAAATTGAAAAAACAATTTTGAATTTAGTATTTATAAATTAAAAGAGAATAAGGGTAGATTTTATGTTGTTGTACATAGAATTTACCCTTGAAAAACATATTAAGCTACATCAAGTTTAGTAACTTGTCTTACAGTTAAGTTAGCACCTGATTTGCCTATTAGAGCACCATATTTAGTTAAAAACACTCAAGGATTTATTTTGTATTTATGGTGTTAAGCTTAATCAGATTGATGGATATAGTAAACTTGAAGGAGAAGAAAGGGTTAGTGGTTGAGGAATTTATTATAATAGTTATGGATTGGAGAGTAGGGGGATAAGTATTCTTAATGTAATTAAGTTAAATGATTGTTTAAAAGTTGAGCTTGTTGATGAGGGTCATTGGAGAATAGGGTGCTTGGAATTAAGTGTTGATAATTAAAGAAGATTTTTCAGTTATAGAAATATACTTGTTTTATAATGGGTGTTATAACAATTTGATAATATAAAATTTAAAGATAGTAAGTGTTTAATTATGCTTATTATCTTTTTTTATAAAAATGCTTTAGCAAAAATATACATAATTACTTCAATTTTATGTTGGTATATTTACATATTATTTTATATTATGTATAATTTAGGATGTGAGAGGGGATAAAAATGATTAAACATTTAAAGAAAATTTCTGTATTTGCTACAATATCATTATTGTTAACACAATCAACAGCATTTGCAACAACAAACAAAATTTCAGGGGAGGATTTGTATAAGAATACTGCTGTACAACTTCTCAAGGGAATGAAATCTGATAAAGTAATTGAAAAAAATATTCCGTTGTATAATGCGAAAAATGATGAATCAGCTATATTATTTGATTTAAACGAAGGATATATTATAATTGATGAATCAACAAATGAAATATCAGAATTTAGCTTAACAGAGGATAACAAATATTTTAAAGATTCAAGTAAACATTATGTTTATTGTGGACCTACAGGTTCCTATGAAGAAAATAGTGGAAAACTAAAAAACTTAGAAACTAATGAAGAAGAAAATAACAAAGAAAAAGTTCAAGAAGGAATAAATAGATTTAAAAAAAATGTTGAGAAAAATCAATTAAGTAACTCAGTAAAATCACCCAAAACTATTAATAAGGCTAGTAATAATACTCTTTATGTAGACAGAATAGAGGGAAAAATACCAAATCTAAGTTACAATCCAAATGGTATATGTGGATCTTGCGCAGTTGGAAATTTATTAACATTTTTTCATTGGAATATAACTCATGGTTTTGTTCCTTCAAGATATGAAAATTCTGTGAATTCTGGGGGGAATGGAGAAGAATTCATTAAATCTATAGTTCCATATGTAGATGGAGATTCACCAGGATCTAATCAAAATGAACTTAAATCAGGACTAAAAAAATATTTAACAGAGAGGGTTGGCTTCAAAGGAGACGTAAGTTTATATGACCTAAGTTCAGGGCCTGCAGCAGAAGCTCACGGAGTAGACAAGCTTAAATCTGGATTACCATTTATACTAGGACTACATCAGGCTAGTGGTAATCAATATGGAGATCATTGGGTTGTGGCAATAGGTTTTGCTCATACAGCTGAAAATGA
Source organism: Clostridium sp. SHJSY1 (assembly GCF_031626875.1). Lineage (NCBI taxonomy): Bacteria > Bacillati > Bacillota > Clostridia > Eubacteriales > Clostridiaceae > Clostridium > Clostridium sp. SHJSY1. The sequence continues at coordinate 3,790 of NZ_JANDMF010000053.1, read as the reverse complement.
TTCTATTCCAGTATTATATAAAGTTATTAATGGATGGGGATCAAATGAGGCCTATGTTAATGTTGCATGGACAGACTATATGGTTGCTATCTAGTTAATTTGAAATATGAGATGTTTGTAATTAAAAAAATATATTTTGGGTAATGATTGTTATATCATTAGGTGGTATATTTTTTACTATCTCACATAAAGGAGTTAATAATATGAATAGAAATATAACAATTAATATAACTCCAAAGGCTATTGTGATTATTAAAACTGGTAATCCAGTGTTGGAAAAAGTTATAGGATCTAATGAAGATATGGATAAAGTGATATCTTTTATAAAATCTATAAAAATTCAAAAAAAACTTGATGAGAAATATAAAGGGTGGATATATTCTATACACATTATAGATGAAAATGGTAATACTGCTAGCGTTGGTATTCTTGATGACAAAATTTCTTATAACAATTCATTTTATATTATTGATAAAAGTGTAGCTGAAAAATTTGAAAGTTTATATAATAAACTTAATTACAATGAAAAAACATTTAATTAAACAAGTATGATTAGATAAGTTAGTTAAATACTATTTGAACTAAATGGCTAAAGGTGGCAGCTTAGTTTATTGATTAAATGAAATTTTATATGCAAAATAGGAAGTGAGGTTCTTTCTCAAGGAACTTCACTTCCTATTTTTCATATAACTTTTAAAGGAATGTTAAAATAATAAAAAGTATTGAATCATTTGGATTATAAGCTTAAAATACTCCAAGATTTATTTTTCGGTCATAGAAATATACTTGTTTTATAATGAGTGTTATAGAAATTTGATAATATAAATATTGATATAAAATTTAAAGATAGTAAGTGTTTAATTATACTTAATATCTTTTTTTGTAATGTGGATAGACAATAGTATTATGGTAAGTAATATTTAACAAAAAAACATGTTGATGCAATTTACAGTTTAAGTTTATTTTTCCATAATCGATAAATAATATATCTGTTCATATGAGGAGGAACAAAGAAAAAATGAATAACATAAATACTTATAATAATATATCTAATTTAAATATTAAAAATGAATCAGCTAATAATACTAATTATATACAACCTAGAAATAAAAATCAGGCTGATAAGACTGAAAATAACAGTAAAGATAATATTCAAATAGATCAAAGAAATAAAAATACCATTAATACTAAAAAAGCATATAATGCTTTTCAAGATACTTGTAAAGAATTTGGAACTGTAGAATGTGGAGGAGATATTTGTGGTACTATGCAATTCTATGTAAATAATTTAATTATCTTTATGAAAGATGAGGGTATGTCTGTTCCAGACTTTAATGTAAATAGTGACAATATTAATAATAATGATTATTTAGGTTTTATAAAAAAGCTAAAAGAATTTACCAAGAAAGCTATGGAAGATGAAAAAAGTGTAAATATTGCACCTGATAACTTTTTTGAGTTTTGTGATGTTTGGGAAAAAAAGCTTATTCAAAATGGTTGCAATTAAGTACTTTAATTTAACTCATCTAATATAGAGATATAGATGTTTTCAAATTTGGCTTTGAATATTAGAGCAATTATAAAGGGGGTGTCATAATGTCATTTACTTTATGTAATAATAGTTCTATAAATTTAAATTTCATTATACATGTATTAAACAAGTACAATGAAGAAGAATTATTTTCAAAAGATGGATTTTTAGATAGGAAGGAACTTGAATCTAATGCAAGAAATACATGGAATACCATTATTGAAGATTTTCAAAAATCCTTTAGGGAAACTGGTAATGACTCTTTTGTACAATGGGATATAAGATGTATTAGAAAAAAAGATTTATTTAAAGTTTTATTTAAAGATACTGAAATTGGATATAATACATTTTTAGATATATGGGATAATTATTATAAACAGTGGTATGAAAAATACCAAAGTATTATTTTTCAAAAAACTGATGAAATTATTCCTGATATATATAAATTAGTTTATGACAAATTAGCTATTAAAAATATTAATCCAACTGGTAATTTTGGAATTCAAATAATTTTAGGTAACATACCAAATGGATTTACTACAAAAGGATGTATTTTTACTATTGAACCTATAGATAATTTTTCTGATAAAAATAAAATAATTGAAGTTTCAGAAAGAGTATATAAATTAATATGTGCAACAATAAAATAGAAAAAGGTAGAATTCATGTTTAGTATACACGAATTCTACCTTTTATTAAGCTACATCAAGTTTAGTAACTTGTCTTACAGTTAAGTTAGCACCTGATTTGCCTATTAGAGCACCATTTTTAGTTAAGAAAATATTCTTTGCTATAATAGTGTCCATAAGAGCACTAGCTTCAGTTTTACTTATTGTAGGTTTAACACCTTCAATACTTAAAGAATTCTTTTGTCCATTAGCACAAACAAATGTTAAAGATAAAATATAGTCCATTTAGAAGATCCTCCTTTCTTAAAAATTTAGGTAGAGATTTTTAAACTAAGCATTAACTATGCTTGAAGAATCAATGATGTAAAAATCTCTAGTTGCAACATTTAGAACATTTTTCATAGCAATAGCTACATCATAAACATTCTGAACATCAACATCAGTTCTTACGTTAGAAAAAGTCTTTTTCTTGAAAGTAGTATTACCAGAAGCATCTTTACCACTTTCTAACTCTATTTGTAGAGAAGAAGTTTCTATAGTCTTAGTAACTGCCATTTGTTTTTCCTCCTTTCATTTGGTTTCACATAAGATATATACAGAAAATAGAGGAATGCATATATTTTTATAAAAAAAATATAAAGCAATAAACATTAAGTATGCTTATTGCTTTATATTAAGCTGCATTGTTATCATCATTATCTATAACAACACCTAGCTTTGTAGAAATTATTGTATTTAGTTTGTTGATTGATGATGATAAAGTAGTAATTTGCTTTTCAAGTCTAATTAGCAAATATGTAGAAACTGCTACGGGGAATCCAGTATTTGCTATTACATTAATTAGATCATTCACATCCATCATGTTCACCTCCATTCTCTAAATAAGTTATATTACTAATTATGGGGAAAGTGATGTTTAAAAATTATTATTTTCAACTAATATGTTAATCAGTAGTATTTTTCTTGGTGATAGAATTATAATATTCACTTATAGCTATATCAACAATTGAACTAACATAAGTATTTAAATCAGGGTTGATGCTTTTTAGTTCATTTAGTTTCCTAACGGTAGAAGCTCTTAACATATATGTCCTTTTTACATTTAAGGGTTCTCCATCAATTGGTGGAGCAGCTCCATTAGCTCCAAGAGTTTTTCTGTTATCATATTTTTTAGGAGTTGTTGGAGGAATTTCTTTAGATATTTTATCAGTAGAAATATCATCATTATCATCAGAAAAGCTAAAGGTAGCAATGCATTTTCCTTCGGGTTCGGTAAATCCATCACTAAAACCATCATCAATAGGTTCTTCATACGCTATATCATCTTTGCTCATTACAAATTCTTTTTTTCTTGCCATAAATAATCACCTCTATTAGAGATATATGCAAAAATTTATGTAAAGCATATTCTTCACCATATATATGGTAATATTCTCGAGAATAAATATGGTTTTATGGTAATATTCTTCTCCATATAAGGAAACTCGACTCAGATATCTTCGCTGAGTAAGTTTGCCTTGCCAAATCATAGATTTGGAGGCTCACTTATGGAAATATTCTCGTATAATGTAGTTAAGATAAAAGAGAGAGAAATACAATTATCTTATACATATGTTATACGAAATTTCTT